>JACDAK010000236.1 GCA_013695495.1 Blastocatellia bacterium
ATGTTGGCGATCGCTGAGGCGGCGCGGAACGTGGTGTGTGTCGGTGCCAAGCCTATCGCGGTGACGAATTGTTTGAACTTCGCTTCACCGGAAAGGCCCGAGGTCATGAAGTCCTTCTCAGACGTCATCGACGGGATGGCCGAGGCGTGCGAGGCTTTCGAAACGCCCGTTGTCTCTGGCAATGTATCTTTCTATAACGAGACCGACGGCCGAGGGATCCTGCCGACGCCGACGATCGGAATGGTCGGATTGATCGAGGATACACGAAAGATCATTACGCAGGGTTTTAAGAACGAGGGCGACATCATTGCGGTGCTCGGGGCTACTAATGACGACCTCAGCGTAAGCGAATATGCACGGACTGTCGCGGGCATTTCGACTACTGAAATGATCAAGACGGGTGCGGTACCGCGACTGGACCTCGAGCTTGAACTGAAAGTTCAGCGAGCCTGCCTCGATCTGGCCGAGGCCGAACTGATTCACAGCGCTCACGACTGTGCAGAGGGCGGCCTTGCTGTCGCGATCGCGGAGTCATGCTTTTCGTCACTTGGCCGCGATGTGGTCGGCGCAAGCATAGAAGTTGAAAGTGGCGGACTCGCAGCGGAGGCGGTACTGTTTGGTGAATCGCCGTCACGGATCGTGATCTCGTTCGCACCAGAGAATCTTGAAAGAGTAAAAGAGACCGCCGGAGACTGTCCAGTGTCGATAATCGGTAAAGTCGGCGACGATTTATTCCGCATCGCACTAGACAGCCAAGAGAGAATAGCCATACCTATCCACGAGTTGGAAGCGATCTGGGAATCTTCCTTGGCATCGTATCTGCAGTGAGTTGCGCCCGCGATTCACAACTAATTGCTGCTACGGTCCCGCTCCGATAGACTCTTACCTGTGACCGCAGGTGTTTATCTTCACATACCCTTCTGTAAGTCGCGGTGTTCTTACTGCGATTTCGCGACGGATATCTATCGCGACTCAGCTGCGGTTGAGAGCTATGTTGATGCGGTGTGTGCGGAGATCGACAGCTTTGCCACCTCTCAACCTGCCATCCAAATCGACACGATCTACTTCGGCGGCGGAACGCCGTCGCTTTTGTCGCCTTTCCAAGTCTCGCGACTAATGACCTCGGTCCGTGAAAAGTTCGGCATTACTGATGAGCCCGAGATCACGATGGAGATGAATCCGGCAACTGTAACCCCGGAATCGCTCGCGGGTTTTCGAGATCTGGGAGTCAATCGCGCGAGCTTCGGCGTTCAAACGTTCAACGATCGAGCTTTGAAGCTTCTTGCACGCGGACATGATGCCCAAGACGCGCGTAATACCTTTCGAATGCTTCGAGAAGCCGGTTACGACAACGTCAGTCTCGACCTCATCGCGGGGTTGCCGGGGCAAACTTTGAGCGATTGGGAAAGCAATCTAGACGAAGCATTGGCGATGCACCCTGAGCATTTATCGCTTTATCTGCTCGAAGTGCACGAGGCGACGCCGCTTGCCGAGCAGATCCTTAGCCGACGCCAGCCCGTTCCCGACGAAGATCTCGCGGCCGAGATGTACGAGATGATGTTGGACACGACTGTCGCTGCAGGATACGAGCAGTATGAGATATCTAATTTTTCTAAGCCCGGCTTCGCTTCGCGGCACAACACAAAATATTGGCGGCTCGAGCCGGTATACGCATTCGGAGTGTCGGCACATTCTTTCGACGGTCGAGAGCGTTACGCAAATGAGAGAGACACGGCGAAATACGTCGAGATGATAGAGACGCAGGGCACGGCAGAGGTGATGCGGGAAGAGATCGACACCGCTTCAGAGTTTGCCTTTCTTGGGCTACGGCTGAATGGCGGCGTCGATTTGGATGAGTTTCAACGACGTCATGGCAACGGGGCCGACGAGAAGGTGACACCGCTGCTCAAAGCAAAACTCTTGGAGGTTAGCGATGGCAGGCTCCGACTCACCCGCAAGGGAATGCTCTTTTCGAATGAAGTCTTCGAAAAATTCGTCTAAAAGACTTCAGTTCAGTTCAGCCGGGTGATCCGCCCTTCGACCTTTGGTGAGATCGTTGCATTTGGCGAATTTTTTATTGCCTGTTCAAACACGGCAGAGTCCTTCGGCGCCTTGTCGGCAGGGATAAGTACATTCGCTTCTTTCAGCATCGTGTAACCGTCACCACCGCGCGAGACGAGGAAGTCTGATGTCGCAACGGTATAAACGGCGTCATCAGCGACGGGCTTGCCATTCACACTGGCTTCAATGATGCGCTGGCCGGGGAGTTTCGCGACATCAAACGTGAATTTTATACCGCTGACCTGCGGAAATCGCCCCGGCTCGTTGTCTTCGGCTGAACGGGCGACGCTGTGTTCGAGAATATCCATCAGCATCTTTCCCGTGACCTCGATCTTCACGATCGGATTGTTGAACGGCAGCATCGAAAGCACGTCGCGTTTTGTAAGGGGGCCAGGATTATATGCAAGGTCGGCTCGGATCGAGCCGCCGTTAACGAAGCCGATGTCCGCCTTCACCGCGTTGCGATACGAATCTGCGATGAAATTGCCAATATCCGTTTCTTTCGTGCGAACAGAGTGAGAGAAAGCATCAAGCGGAACCGAGGTCGCACCTACGCGTACGGCAAGTTCCTCAAGCAGGCCCTTATATTTTTCGAAGACAGGAGCGAACTCAGGTGCGTCGGCGATCTGATCCGTTACCGGAACGATCTCCCAGTCCATGCTTTCGAGTTTGCCGGTCTTTTTGTTTATGAAGAGATCGAATTTACCGACCTCTCGGGCGTCCGCCCACATCTTGAAGATCGGCGTGCCGTTTGCGGAAGACTGGTGAAGCGTGTGTTCGTGGCCACCGAGAATGAGATCGATTTCGGCGCAATGGGCAAGCTGTTTATCCTGAGACATGAACATGTGGGTCAGTCCGATGACCGCGTTGGCACCCGCCGCACGCATTTTCGGCACCAGATCTTTTGCAGTAGCGCAGAAATCCGTTATCTGGAGATGATCGGCGATTGACGATGTTTCGCGGGTTTCCGGCAGCAGCAATCCGAAGAAACCGATCTTAACGCCTCCGATCTCGCGGATGACGAAAGGCGGAGTGTCTGCAAAGATCTTGTTGGTCTTTGTATCGATCACGTTAGCGCCCAGCCACGTGAATCTGGACTCCTTCACACGGGCAAGAAGTTCGTCAGTAGTTAGGTCGAACTCATGGTTGCCGAGAACCGAGTAATCGAGCCCGACGACATTCCAAGCATCGATCATCTGCTTGCCGCGGTAAGTACGAGTTTCAACCGATGGCGATAAAGTATCGCCGCCTAGCGTCATCAGCGTGTTCGGGTTTTCTTTCAGCGCTTCCTTGCGAATCGTCATGACGCGTGCAAGGCCGCCGCGAGCGCCGCCGTCCGCCGGAACAAACTGATAGGTATCATTCAAATGGAGAATGGTCACCCGAACCGTGTCGCTCGACTGGGCGAAGATAGCGGTTCCGGCAAAAATGATTGCCAAGATCGAAAAGAAAAGGTTAAGTTTTTGGGTTTTCATCCGAGATATCCTCGAGCTTGAGATGCGTTCGGGCTTCCCAGAGTTCGGGGAAAAACTTCTTCCTTAGAGTGGACATAAGATATCCGACCCCCTCAGAGCCGCCGGTGCCGCGCTTCATCCCGAGCATGCGTTCGACCATTTGAATATGGTTGTAACGCCATGCAATGATCATTTCGTCGTGTTCGATGAGCAGATCCTGCATGTTATAGATCTCAGCGAACTTTTCGGGCTTTGACAGAATTTTCACGGTTGCGGCTACCCTTTCTTCGTATGTTTGAGCTGCCAGTCCGTTTCTCCCCACTAGCGACCAAAACGCATCGGGAAGCGAGGGCGAACCGAACCGGTTTCGGAGCCGCTCGTATGCAAACTCGTCGTCCTTGAACGACTCCAGGATCTTTTCGTCCTTCGCACCTGATGAGAATTCGAGTTCGCGGAACTGCATTGATTGAAATCCGCTGGCGGGGTTGAGCTTGTCACGAAACTCCAAAAACCCGATCGGGGCCATCGACTCGAGAATGTGGATCTGCGTCACGAGTATTCGCTCGATAGATACAACGCCGCGCAAGGAGTGGTTTGCACGGAACATTCGACCCTCGTCCATCCAGCCGATCGTCGCGTCGAGTTCGTGCAGTATCTGTTTGAACCAGAGTTCGTAGGTCTGGTGGATTATAATGAAGAGTAATTCGTCATGGCTTGCCGGCTCGGAAAGGGTCTCCTGGAGATCGATCAGCTCGCGTACCTTGAGATATTTGTTGTAGGAAAGTGGTGCACCGTGTCCGTATTCATTCGACATAAGCTTCACTGCGGGCGTTTTAGGGAATCTCAATCTTCTTAGAAAGCCGAATTGATGTCAATTTTTGTAATTTTATAAAGAAAATTTCTGAAATTTCTTGACACAAACATCATTTGTGAGTAAATTCACTTCGTCAACTAAAACATACACAACCGTTTAGGGAATTTCTTGCAGTTAAAGGGCCGGTACAATTTCGATTAGCTTTAGGTGGCGGAGAACTGATCCGAACGATGGCTTTCGTTGCCCTCACAAGATCGGACCCTCGTTGTACATCACATTAGAAGACACACGGCAACACCCGAGATTATTGGGAATTTTAGGTAATCGTTGAGATCTTTAGGAGGAACTAGTTCAGATGTCGAAGATAATAGGATTGGTCAAGTGGTTCAATAACGCCAAGGGTTACGGATTCATTGAAAAAACTGGTGAACAGGATATCTTTGTACACTATAGTGCAATTTCCGGAGACGGCTATAAGACGCTGCTGCAGGGCGAACAAGTGGAGTTTGAGGTGACAAACGGTCCTAAAGGACCTCAAGCAGAGAATGTGATGAAGGTGTGATTTCCCGTCTCAACTTCTGAAAGGCAGGTGAAAATAAGCGAGCCGTCGCCGGTTCGCTTTTTCTATTTAGGCCAGCTCGTCTCCGCGGCTTCGCAAAGCTCTTCTCCACAATTCTCGGTACGATGTGAAGCGGGATATCAAGTTGTTGAGCTGAAATCGCTGAGCGTACGAGAGCGAACGATTGTCCGCCAGTCTTTTGATCTGCGATTCAAGCCGAGCGCGTGCCTCAAGCGGCGGCCGTTTAGAACTGCCGTTGAAGAAGATGTCGAAATCGACCTTTAGCTTTCTGATCGCATCCTCTATTCGAGCGAGCTCCTTGTCGAGGTTTGCAGACGCTTCGAGGCTCGACGTGGTCTGCCGGTAGATGTTTCCTTTCATTGACATAATATTTGCGTGGAGCTGAGAGGCCAGTGCGCGGTTTGCGAGACAGGTGTCCTGTTATAATAAACGACGAAGCCCCCTTGAATTCCAACACGGGAATCTTCGTGGGGTCGGTAGATGCACAACGATTTGAGCGCACAAGAAGCAGTAAGGGAGATCCCCTCGATAGACTTGGTGATTAACGACTCCCGTATCGCTGCGGCTGCTTCGGAGCATGGCCGCGACGCTGTGGCAGGGTGCGCCCGGATCGCGGTGGAGCATTTGCGGACCCGTGTTATAGATGGAAATCTAAAAGCGGACCGCACCTCGCTTCTTTCTTCGGCTGTTGCTGAGGTCCTCGAAATACTTTACCGAGCAGATTTCAAAATGGTGCAGCATGTGATCAACGCAACAGGTGTGGTCATTCACACCAATCTTGGCCGCGCCCCGTTGTCCGCCGCCGCTGCCGAGGCATCTGCACGTGCCGGAAGAAACTACGTGAATGTCGAATTAGATATCGCGACCGGCGGCCGCGGAAAGAGAGGTCATTACGCGGAGGAGCTCTTGTGTGAACTAACCGGGGCTGAGTCCGCCGCGATCGTAAATAATTGCGCTGCAGCAGCGTTTCTCGTACTTGCGGTCCATGCGGCAGGCGGCGAGGTGATCATTTCGCGAGGGGAACTTGTAGAGATCGGTGGAGACTTTCGGGTGCCGGATGTGCTCGCTCGCTCGGGTGCTCACCTTCGAGAAGTAGGCACGACTAATCGGACAAAGACTGCTGACTACGAACGAGCGATCGGCGACCAAACCAAAATGCTGCTTCGCGTTCACCCTTCCAACTACAAGATCATAGGGTTTACTGAAAGTCCCGCAAACCGACAGCTCGCAGAGATCGCTAACACGAACGGACTCATCTTTTATGAAGATGCGGGTTCCGGTGCGCTTGTTGACCTCAGCGCCTACGGGCTCCAGGATGAACCGTTGATCCGCCGCTCGATCGAAGACGGTGCGCACATCGTCACCTTCAGCGGAGACAAGCTCCTAGGCGGGCCGCAGGCGGGGCTCATCGTTGGCGATAAAGAGTTGATCGAGACCATACGCCGGCACCCGTTATATCGCGCGCTCCGAGCCGGCAAAATGGTTTACGCTGCGCTTGGGGAAACTTTAAGAGCGTATCATCGAGGAACCCATTTCGAGGAAATACCAGTGCTCCGGATGCTCGCCGCTGGTTCCGCCGAACTTCAGCAACGCGCAGACGACTTTGTTCGAATCCTGGGTGACCGACTTCAAAGTGGTTCACATTTGATGGTGAATAGGATAACCGGGAGTTCTGCAATTGGCGGCGGCTCTGCCCCTGGCGTTCAACCCGAGGCCGCTCTGATAGCGTTGACCAGCGACGTTTTGCATGCGGATGAGATCAAACATCGACTACGATGCAACAAACCCCCAATTGTCGCGAGAATTGAAGATGATGCTGTTCTAATTGATCTGCGGACGGTTACTCGCGATGAAGAAGATTCCCTAGCGGAGGCAGTTTTCCGATTGGTTGACTCTAGCGGTTCCGTCGAGCGAAATCGCGCATGAAGTCAGCCAGTCGCTCCGCTCCCTGCAGTGGAAACGCGTTGTACATGGACGCCCTGATACCGCCCACGCTTCGGTGGCCGCGGAGTCCGGCCATTTCATGCGCCTCGGCTTCGGTGCAGAATTTGACTTCAAGATCCTCGGATTGAAGACGAAACGTGACATTCATGTTGGATCGCGCTGATGGTTCAACATGCCCCATGTAAAAGCCTTCCGAGTCGTCAATGGCTTTATAAACTATCACCGCCTTTGCTGCATTCGCTCGTTCGATCGACTCGGTTCCGCCGCGCTCTAACAGCCACTGACACACCAGGCTTATAAGGTATATTCCCCACGTGTTCGGCGTATTCACCATGGAATCTGCCGCCGCAATTTCCTTGTAATTTAGAAGAGGAATTGCGGCGTCACTCGCTTTCGCCATGAAGTCTCGCCGGATGATGACAACGGTAACGCCGCTGGGCCCGAGATTTTTCTGGGCCCCCGCGTACAGGAGGGAATACTTAGTGATGTCGATCTGTTTCGAAAGTATATTTGATGATGCGTCGCAGACGACCGGAACGCCATTGCCATCGAGGTCATACGGAAATTCCACCCCGTCTATGGTTTCGTTGGAAGTGTAATGGAGGTACGCCGCATCGCTGCTGAAATCGAGCTGGTTCTGTTCGGGCACAGTTCTGAATCCGCTTTGCTCGGAAGAAAATATCTCCCGCACTGCCCCGTATTTACGAGCCTCGCGCTTTGCCTTTACGCTCCATGACCCGGTAACTACAAAGTCGGCAGTCTGATCGCGTAAAAGAAAACTCATCGGAACCATAGAGAATTGCATCGTGGCTCCGCCCGGAAGAAACAGTATCTCGTATCGTTCATCCGCAGACAGCAACATGCGTAGGTGATCTTTTGCCCGCTGCAGAATGTTGCCGAAAAGATCGGAACGATGACTGAGCTCCATTACGCTCATTCCACTGTTCCCAAATGAGAGCATTTCAGCTTGTGCGCGTGCTAAAACCTCGACCGGCAGCATCGCCGGCCCGGAACTGAAATTATAGATCCTTGATGGTGTCATAGGTCTTACCCCTAGCCGTGGGTCAAGCTTGGATTTTACAACCCTGATCGGCTTCGCAGCTAATTAGCAAAACTAAGTTTCATTTTTTTATCCCGCTTGGTCTAAAATAGTGAAAATTGCGAACTTGTAAGATTTTGCCTGCATCTTAGGTTGCAGAAATGCAGATCTCTCGGAGGAAAAAAGTGATAGGTAAAAAAATCGTTGGAATATTCCTGACCGCCGCCTTTGTAATGGCGGGCGGCATTAGCGTACTTGCTCAGGGGCAGGCCGTTCAGGGCGTCGTCCGTGTTAAAAAAGCTGATGGGACCGAGTCCCCGGCTGCCGGCGTAACCGTCGAAGCGTATCGTACGGATACCGGACGTGGCTCATTGCCTGCCGCGATAACGAATGACAAGGGCGAGTTTTCATGGGCATCGTTCCCGAGTGGCCACGTGTACGCCCTCTCGGTGAGCGGTCCCGGCGTTGGCCCGAGAATTCAGCCGAATGTTAAAGGCGGCATGACGCAACTTGTGATCATTGTAGACGAAGGCGCGGGTGAAAAGCTGACTGAGGCCGAAGTGCGTGAGGTAGCCTCGTTGGCGGGTTTGTCCGAAGCTGAACTGAAGGCGCTTCAGGCGAAACAACAGGTAGAGATAGAAAAATACAACGCTGAGAAAGCGCGTATAGAAGACACGGCCAAGGTGGTGAATGCGGCACTTCAGGCCGGGAATGCCGCGTTTAATAGCAAGCCTCCGCAGTATGAAGTTGCAATCGCAAAGTATGACGAAGGGATCGCGGCTCAGCCGGATTTTGCTGGCTCGGCCCCTGTGCTGCTCAATAACCGCGGCCTTGCATTTCAACGGCGTGCCGTAGAGAACTACAACGCGGCCGCTAAGAATACCGACGCAACGGCTCGGCTCGCCGCGATGGCTACGGTCCGTAAGGATTTTGCCGATGCTATGGATTCTTTTCACCGATCCTACACGATTCTTCAGACATCTGAATCGGTGAAGACCGTCAGTGATCCTAAGATGATAGAAGGCGAACGAGCAAGGGCGCTTTCGATTGCTGTCGAGACGATTGGTTATATGGCGCAGGTCCAGCAGGTTGATGAATCCGTTCTGGACAAGGCTAATGAACTTACCGAGGCTTACTTGTCGAGCGGAGCTGACCGAGCCGCTAAAGAACGCGCAATGGTGGCTATCGGAGATGTTCACCGCTCGGCGGGCGATATGGATCGGGCAGTTGCCGCATATCGCAAGGCACTTGAAACAGCTCCGAAGAATGTTGATGCGATGGCCGGGATCGGCCTTAGCCTTGTAAATTCAGGCTACGAAAGCGACAGCCGCGAGCAACTGCAGGAAGGCTCAAACTATCTGAATCAGTTCATTAACTCAGCGCCTGACAACCACAAGTTCAAGTCGGATGCTAAAGAACTAGTCGAGGCGATAAAGGCCAGCCATAAGATCAACCCTCAGCCTGTTCGTCGCAACTAACAGTCGAACGATCTTTGATCAGGACCGGCTTCTTCGGGGGCCGGTCTTTTTTTGTCACAAATTTTATTTCGCCGGTGTATTCATTTCGTAAGGCAGCTAAAAACATTAGATCGGAGGAATTATGAATACCGTTTTTCAAATCACACGCGGACTCGCGTCTGCATTTATTATTATCGCTTTTGGTTCATTCGTGATCGTCGCTCAGTCTGAGATCAGCGGAACGTGGACGGCGAAAGTTTCTGAGAAATCACCAGATAAGATCCAGTTGAACTTTGACCGCAGCAACACGGGTGGCGGCCGGCAGAGCAGCGGCAACAGCTTTCTTATCAGCGAGCTGCCGGGAATCGATAGCCAGACCGTGCGTGCAGGCGGAGGCATTAGATTTCAGCTTGTTCGCGAAGCGGGTACGATAGATTGCGAAGGTTCATTCCAGGACGGGAAGGGGCGTGGCACTTTTAGATTCGTCGCCAACCCCGGCTATCTTGACGCGATGCTCTTGCGTGGATTCGACTTTACGCAGACGCGTTCCGATAGCAAGACCACGACCGAAGACCGCCTGTTTACCGCCGCTCTGCTGGATGTGAAAGTGGCGACCGCGGATGATCTTCGCACTGCGAACTTTCCGAACTTGGGCGTAGACGATCTGTTCAAGGCGACGATATTCAAGATCGATGGCCGCTACATCTCGGAGATGGCTGCGACCGGGTTTCCGAACCTCACGATGGACGAGATCGTGAAAGCACGCATCTTTAAGATCGATGCCGAATTTGTTCGCAGCATCAAGGATATGGGGTTCGGGACCGACAACTTTGAACATCTGGTCAAGTACAGCATCTTTAAGGTTACGCCGGAATACCTCAATGAACTTCGTGCTGAGGGGCTGACGGAGCTAACTCCGGAAGAGATCGTAAAGCTCCGCATCTTTAGGATCGATGGTGCTTACGTTCGGCAGGTCCGTGCTGAGGATCCGAACATTACGGTTGAAAAGATCGTTCAGAGAAAACTTGGGGTTCATCGTGTTCGAGTGAACTAGAAGGGTTAGGTTTATGAAGAAAGAGGCTGCAGGCGCCGGCGGCCCCTTTCTTCGCTATTCGAACTGTTTTCTGAATTCGTTGAACTCATCTTTCAGCGAGGCACAGACCTCCTTCAGTTGCTCGACCTCTTGTTCGAGAGCCGAAATGCGGTCAGTAGAATTCGCGGATGCCGAATAAGCATGCCTCGCTTCTGCTTCGACGTATTCGGGCAGTGCACCCGAGAGAAGGTGCGCGTACCTCACCTCTTTTTGGCCGGGGCGGCGTTCGAGCTTCGCGATCAACGGCTCAGGGCGCCCGGCAAGCGCATCGAGTGTTTCCTGAACTTCCATAACGCCTGAAAAAGCATGAAGCCGTTCGGCGCGGCCGCGTATCTCACCCGGCGTTTGGGCGCCGCGTAGAAAGAGCAAAGCCATGGCTGCGACTTGGGACTCGTCGAGTTCTAGCACGGACGGGACCATGTGCTTGTATTTCACGGTGCGGCTAGTGCTTCCGTAAAAGAGATAAACGAGGTTGAGATCGCGCAGGCGGTCGATAGCTGACTGAACTTCGCTTTCGCTGAGCGACAGGACGAGCTCGCGGTTGCTCTTTTGATTGCAGGCGGCGATCAGAGCGTTCATCGTGAGCGGGTAATACTCGGGAGTGGTCAGCTGTTTTTCTATGAGGCAGCCGAGGACGCGCGTTTCATTTTCGGTTAGGTTGTAAGGCATGTTCTCCACGATTGTTACACACGTTCGTATGTTTTTGCGAAAGGCTTTCGTAGCATACAATTCAAGGAATGGAAGTTTTTGTGGCGCGGACGGAGCAGGAGATCGCTGAGGCTTACGACAGGTTGTCGGCGGCAACGGTGCTTGGCTGTGACACGGAAACATCGGGGCTCAGTCCGGCTTTCGGGAAGCTTCTGTCGCTGCAGTTTTCAGAAGGGGAGTTTAACGTTTTGCTGCCGATCAGCGAGGGGGTTGCGCTCGGGCAACTGGCCGATATTTTGAATGATCCGGGAATCGTAAAGATATTTCATAACGCAAAATTTGATCTTGAATTTCTTAATGATGCGGGAATCGCGACGGCGAATATCTATGACACGATGATCGGAGAGAAGGTGCTGACGAAAGGAGCGAACCAGTCGGCGTCACTCGCAGATACGCTTTATCGTTATTTTGCGGTCGATCTGGATAAGGCCCCTCGCTCGAAGTTTAACCGCAACTGGGATGGAGTCTGGACTGATGAACTCGTTCATTACGCACTTGCGGATGTTGTGCATTTGCCGGCGTTAATGAGAGAGCAGCAGGTTTGGCTGCGGAAACTCGGGCTGGAGAGAGAGTTTGAGCGGCAGATGGCAAAGGTTACAGTTCTTCAATAAATTCATTCCTGAACGTCATCATGCATATCTGCGGTGAAATCTTCCATGGTTTCTTCGTTGTTTTTGATCTTTTCCCACAGACGCATCATCCGATCTTGCCCTGGTTGGTTTCCCTCGGCATTGCGATATGGTACCGACCGCTTCTCGATGTATTTGTGTAATTCCGATTTTACGGTTAGGTAGAACATGAACTCGAAGCAGCCATTGACCAACTCACTGCTGAATTGCAAAACGGAGCTCGAGATGTCTGCAAGAGTGTCTTCCCAAGATCGGCCGTTACCGAACTTCAGGTATAGAAACTCCATATCGATGGTATCGGCAAATTGGAAATAGTAGGAGATCAGTGTGTCACTATCGGCTGACAAAAGGTCGTAGTGTGCGGCCTTTAGTTGAGAAAGAGTACTCCGTGTCATTACGTCATATTCGTCTAAATGAAAGGCCGCGAAGTTCCGTATTGCCTTCAGGTACTCGCGATGCTGACGGTACTTCTTGTCGTGAATAAGTACACGCAGAGCTTCGAATTCAGGAACACCGAGGTAGCGGCCTTGGAGCGCTTTCATCACCAACATTCCCTGGTATGTGTAACCGGCAAGAGCGTAAAAAGACCGCTGATACATTCTAGTTCCCGCAGCGGTGTCCGTCGACCGATAATCTAGATAGCAGTGGGACGCAAAGAGATTTGCATTCAAGACCCTTCCGACCTTGATCATTGCTTGAAAGTCAGGGTTCTTTCTGAGAAATGCGAGGCGAGAACCGGCCAGCCTTGCACCCCAAGCCTTCGAGGCCGATGCTTGTGGCGGCGTAATCTTGCGTCTGCGTTTGTTTGGAGATACTTTGCGTTTTTTTGATACTGCCATGGGATGAAATGATTTTGGGTTTACCAGCGATGGTACGCCGGGTGGCCTTCTTTGACGGCGACGAAGGTTCCGCGGCAGGTGTCGCAGACTTTGCCGTCGGCGATCAGTTCGGCTTCGACGGTCGCACGGTCGTCGGTGGATTCGACAACGCGGGCCTTCAATGTGATCGGCCCGTCTATCGGTGTCGGCCGGAGCAGCTTGACGTGAAAGTCGGCGGTGACAGTGCAGGGAGCGGTGTCTTCGCCGCGTTTATTCATCAGGTGATATGCCGCGGCCCAGTTTGAGTGGCAATCGAGCAGGGAGCCTATTATCCCGCCGTTCAAGATGCCCGGGAAAGCCTGATGGTGGGCCTCCGCGTGCCATTCCGCTACTAACTCATCGCCTTCGGGAAAGCTGCGGATATGTAAGCCTTTTTCATTGGCGGGGCCGCAGCCGAAGCAGATGCCGTTGGGCGAGTAGATGTCCTGAATCGAACGCTCTTCCTGCATAGCGAAAAAGTTTACCATAGCCGGCGTTCACGCTCGAACTCTCGTCATTTCACATTCAGGTGCTCCTCTTTCGGAGGTAAGATCAGGGAGGCGACAATTGATGCGGCGATCGTGCCCAAGTGACCATGTAACGGGGAATTTGCCGCCAAAGGCATGCCGACGAATATCAGCACGATAGAAAGGCCGTATTTGAGCAGATGAAATTTGCCGACCGCACCGGCGAGCATGGAATACATAGCCCGCAGTCCTAGAATGGCGAAGATATTTGAAGTGAAGACGATCAAGGGCTCGGCGGTTATCGCAAAGATCGCGGGGACTGAATCGACCGCAAAAATAATTTCGGTCATTTCAAAAAATAAGAGCGCAATGAAGAGCGGGGTTGCGGCCCAGCGGCCGTTCTTGTGTACGAAAAAGTGCTTGCCGTGGAAGCTATGCGTCACCGGCATGAAGCGCTCGAACAGACGAATGAGCGGATTCATTTCAGGATCGATGGCCTTCTCTTGGGCGAACATCATCTTGAGCCCTGTGAGGATGAGAAAGCCGCCGAAGATGTAGATGATCCAGTGGAACTGCATGAGCCACGCACCGGCGCCGATGAAGATGGCGCGGAAGACGAGGGCTCCCATAATTCCGTAGAACAGAACTCGGTGCTGATACTTTGCGGGGACGGCAAAGTATGCAAAACACTACGACGAACACGAAGATGTTATCAACCGAAAGTGATTTTTCGATGATGTAGCCGGTGAGGAACTCGAGGGAGACGGTCCAGGCGGCAACATCGGGCACGAATCCCGGTATTGACATCAGGCGCTCGTCCTTGGGAAACCACCAGAGGGTGTAACGATAAAGAAGTCGAGAGTTTGTCGTAGGAGACTAATTTTTATGTGAGGCTGTTCGGCGGTTTCCGGCAGTTCGGGGGGCTGAGGACCTCTTGATGCCACTGGGTGGTCGGCGGCTGCTAAATGCGACAGACCGCAGCCTGAACAGAACATACCTTCTCTAAGACGATTTTAGCGGGCCGATCTTTTCTTCGAGCCAATTTGTGAGGTCGTCAACCGGTTCGATGTGGACAGGTTTGCCCCGCCATGCTTTGACGGCAAAGATCATGAGCATGACCGTCGTGATCATCGTGAAGATGCCGCTGCCGACCGATGCAAGGCCGGTGACGTTGCTTACGATGCCCAGAATCGTGGTGACGATCAGGATGCCGACGTGTGCAGCTAGGCCTTGCGCGGCGTGGAAGCGGACTTTGGTCACTTCTTTCGGGATGATGAAGAGGAGGATCAGACCAGCGACTAGCCCGATCGAAAACGGGAAGTAGGGCAGCCCTATCAGCCATTTTTCGGGGATACCAGCTTTGGCGACCTTTCGGCTCGAAGCGAGATTCATTCCTGCACGGTCGGGGGCGACGTAAGCCGCAGGGGTAGTGGCACCGCTGAACTGATAAGCGTTGAACTGTGCTTCATCGAAACGGCGTGTTGTGTCTTCGGTAATGCTGCCGGGATCGGACGGGAACTCAGAGGTGCTATAAGGCGACTTCGGCGGCGGAGTGTAAGCTCGAGCCGATGCCTTTTGCTCTTTTACCTTTTCCGGAAAATCCGGATCCAGAGGATTTGTATCGAATTTCTTTGCCATTGCCTATTGCATTTTACGACAAGTTGGGAAGAATTGTTCAAATTTTCCCGAGGGGAGTGCAAACGCACTGCCTTTGAAATCTGACAGGCAAGCAAGGATGCTTGCCGCTCCAGTCCCTGTCGCTAGGGCTCCGGGTTGTGACTGGGGGTGATGCCGAGTTCGTCGAGTTGGGATTGGTCGACGATGCCGGGGGCGTCCATCATAAGGTCTTGTGCGGAGGCGGTTTTGGGGAATGCCATGACATCGCGGATGTTTTCAGTGTCGCAGAGAATCATGCACGTGCGCTCAATGCCGGCAGCGAAGCCTCCGTGCGGCGGCGTGCCGTATTCGAGGGCGTCGAGGAAGAAGCCGAATTGTGTGCGGGCGGATTCGGGCGACATTCCGAGAGCTTTGAAGTTGAGAGCCTGCACGTCTTTTTGATGAATTCGGATCGATCCGCCGGCGCACTCGTAGCCATTAATGACTGCGTCGTAGGCTTTTGCCCGGACCTTGCCGAGGAGGTAGTGATCGGCAGGGTGCTGGACAGCCTGTTTGAACATGTCGAGATCTTCGTCCATCGGCGATGTGAACGGGTGGTGCGCAGCCATATATGTGTCGGATTCCTCGTCGTGTTCGAACATCGGGAATTCGGTAACGAGGAGGCACTTGTACAAGCTGCGGTCGATGAGATTTTCGCGGCGGGCGATCTCACCTCGCAAGGCTCCGAGCGCAGCGGCGACGACGGAGCGGCGGCCGGCAACGATAAGGACGGCGTCGCCAGGTTGGGCTCCGGCGGAAGATGCGAGTTCCGTTAATTTAGCCTCGCCGAGAACCTTGAGTATAGACGAGGTGGTCTCTTCGCCGACCTTGATCCATGCCATTGCGCCGGCGCCGTAGCGTTTCACGAATTCCTGAAGCTCATCGAGCTGTTTGCGGGAATAGTCAGCCTTGCCTCTTATGACAATGCATTTGATCTCGCCGCCTTTGCCGAGGGTTTCGGCAAAAGGAGCGAACTCGGTATCGCGAAGGCCTTCGCTGAGGTCTTGCAGCTCCATTCCAAAACGCAGGTCGGGTTTATCGCTGCCGTAACGCCGCATTGCTTCGGCATAGGTCATGCGCGGCCACTCGTTGGGGAGTTCGATGTCGATGAGACGGAGGACGTGGTTGAACATGCCTTCCATTTCACGGTAGACGGCTTCGCGGTTGACGAAGGACATCTCCATGTCGAGCTGGGTGAATTCGGGCTGGCGGTCGGCGCGAAGGTCCTCATCGCGGAAGCAGCGCGCGATCTGGTAATACTTATCGAACCCGGCAATCATAGTGATCTGCTTCAGGATCTGGGGTGATTGCGGCAGCGCGAAATATTTGCCGGTGTGGATGCGTGAGGGCACGACGAAATCGCGTGCGCCCTCGGGTGTGGATTTTAGGAGGATCGGCGTTTCTATCTCGATAAATCCACGCTTGTCGAAATATTCGCGGATCGCGCGAACGGCCTTTGCACGCATGCGGATGTTGTTCTGCAGCTGCGGACGACGCAGGTCGAGGTAGCGATGTTTGAGACGTGTGTCCTCGGCCGCAAGATTTTCGGAACCGGCGACCTCGAGCTGGAAGGGGGGCACCTTGGCGTCGTTCAGGATCAGTAACTCGGTGACCTTTATTTCGATGTCTCCGGTTGCGAGCTTCTTGTTATGCGTGCCTTCGGAACGGGACACGACGGTGCCTTTGACGGCAATGACGAATTCGCCGCGGATGTTCTTGGCTTTTGAGTGAGCTTCGGGTGAATCTTCTTCGCTGAGAACGACCTGGGTTATCCCCTCGCGGTCGCGGAGGTCGATAAACGTGAAGACGCCGAAGTCGCGCTTCTTCGCGACCCAGCCCATGAGGACGACGTGCTGGCCGACGTTTGTTGAACGCAATTCACCGCAAATGTGAGTGCGTTCCAAAGTGCCTAAAGTGTCTAACATAATATGTTGATCAAAAATAAAAACGCCTTTCGATTTGCGACAAACGAAAGGCGGAACGTCCATGATAACGCTCGCGCCCGTCAATTATTGTCGACATCAAACCGAAATGCGCTCATAGCAATCTAAAAGTAAAACCGAGCAAGATAATACAAGACGTAGGGGATATATTGCAAACTGTTCCGCTTCGGAAATGATCACTTGGCACGAGGTATTCGACGCCGCTTCAGGGCGGATGTAAAAACTTCTTCGCCAAATTGATTTACACTCTTTCCTAACTTGTCAGCCTCTTCGGCGATCTTGGCGTGCAGATCGCTGTCGAATCGAAAAAGGATGTGTCCCGAATACGGCTTGACCCGATTACCCTCGCGCTTGCTTAATTCAAGATGTAAGTCTACAGATTCCTTGAAGGCAGCCTTTAGCTCTTTCAGAGAAGTGCCGCAGAAGGACATAAGATGTTTAGGTCCGAGACCCATCACTCGCCCGATGAACGCGTCATCGTCAGTTGAATACTCGATCTTTGCCTTAAACCCTTTGTATTGTAGAAAGTTATTCATCCCGCCCAACTCCTAATAATTCCAAAATCCGCCGTGCACCCTCTACCTGATACCGTTTCGCTTCCTTTCCCGGATGCGGGCGATGCTGATTTGCTCGCGTCGGCTTGTCGAAAATCGCCGTGATCGTGGTCTTCTGTTTTCGATTCATTTGGAATCGTGATGCTATCATTAATGATAGCACTAAACATGAAGCGTGCATATCCAAGTCTTAGTGAAAATAGAAGCGTGCGAAGTAGTAAAGTATCGGGGCGTTCAGAAGTAGACTGTCGAGTCGGTCTAGGAGGCCGCCGTGGCCGGGGAGGATGGTGGCGGCGTCTTTGGTGTCGGATCCGCGTTTCATGGCGCTTTCGGCTAGGTCGCCGAGTACGCCGATCGCGGCCATAGCGATGGCGAGCGGGATGCCGACCGTATAGGGGAGTTCGGGGAAGAAGAGCCAGATAGCGAGCGCCGCGAAACCTGCTGCGGCGACGAGGCCGCCGACGAGGCCCTCCATGGTCTTGCCGGGCGAGATCGTGCGTGCGAGTTTGTGCTTGCCCGCGGCCTTGCCGGTGAAATACGCAGCGGAGTCGGAGCCGAACATCACGACTAGGAAGAACAGAAGGAGCTTTGTTGACAGGCCGGGGATGTTCTCGAATCCGACGGCGGTGGAGATCAAGAACCCGCCGAGGAATACAACATATAGAACGCCCAGCAGGGTTACGCCGATGCCCGTCAGCATCTTTGAAAAATCTTTTTGAAAGCGGAACGTCTGGGTGATAAGCAGAAGTCCGATGAAGCCGGCCAGGGTGAGCATCAAGAGCTCAGGTGCGGTGGCCGGGGCGTCGAAAATGAATGCGAGGATGAGTGCGGACGCGCCGAGGAAACCGACGCCGGCGTCGGCTTTTAACGCGAGTTTTTTGGTTAGTGAAAAAAATTCGTAGAGTCCCGCAGCGAGGGCGAGGACCGCGATCGCAACGAAGAACCAGACGGTGTCGGGATAGTACCAGGGCGCAATTATGGATGCGATCAGGATCGGCAGGGCGATGAACGCGGTGATCAGGCGTGTCTTCATATCATTTGCTGCCGATGGCGCCGAATCGCCGATCGCGTTTTTGAAAATCGATGATCGCCTCAAAAATGTGCGGGCGTCGGAAGTCGGGGAAGAGCGTCGGCGTTACATAGATCTCGGCGTATGCGATCTGCCACAGCAGGAAGTTTGAGATACGCATTTCGCCGCTGGTGCGAATGAGCAGGTCGACATCGGGAAGCCCCGAGGTGTAAAGATTCGCCGCGAGATCATCCTCGGTCATCTCGTCGAGCTTTCTTCCGTTTTTAGCGAGATCGGCAGCGGTGCGTTTGCATGCTTCGACGATCTCGGCACGGCCACCGTAATTGAGGGCGACGTTGAGGACGGTGCCGGTGTTCTGCGAGGTCTTGTCCATCGCCATTTGCAGTTCGGATTGGACATCGGGCGACAGGCCTTCTATCTTGCCGATGGCCTGGAACTTTATGTTGTTGCGATGTACCTCTTCGAGCTCGCTGCGGAGATAACGTTTGAGCATCGACATGAGGCCGGAGACCTCCGTCTTTGGCCGCTTCCAATTTTCGGTTGAGAACGCGTAGAGGGTGACTGCCTCGGTCTGGAGTCGGGTGCAGGTGTCGACGATGGCTTTTACGGAATCGGCGCCGGCACGGTGGCCGAAGATGCGGGGCTTGCCGCGCTTTTTTGCCCAGCGGCCGTTGCCGTCCATTATGACGGCGATGTGGCGCGGCAGGCGCGATGCGTCGATCGCGGCGAGAAGAGCTGCGTCTTTTGAGCGAGGCTTTATTACTTCATCGAAATATTTCAGCATCAGTTCGCCGCAGCGTTTCGGTTCAAATGCCGCTCTTCTACTGAGATCACACAGTTTTGATTGAGCCGGCCGTAGATGTGCGGAAAGGTCTCGTTGTTTGTGGACGGCTCTTCGACCAGCTTAGAGAGGAGCGTGTTGGTTTCGATCGTTAAGATCAGAACGCGGTCGTGTTCGGAGAAATAGCGTTTCAACACACCTTCGAGTTGATTCTCATAGCTGCAATGGATGAAGCCTTCGAGAGCAAGGCTTTCCGGCTGATATGAAGGGCGTCCTTTGAACTTTTCCCATTCGTCGGGTAACGCAACGTGATAAATAAGCATATGTCCGATGAGTCTAGTTGTAATCGACCCTGTGCAACGTAAGTCCATTTGCGGAAGCGGTTTTTCCGGCTAGTTTCCGGTCGCCGTTCACCAGAGCCGTCTGAATTGTATCAGAATCTTTTTCGCCTCGCCCGACCTCAAGCAGGGTGCCAACGATCGAGCGGACCATGTAGCGGAGGAAGCCGTTGGCTGAAATGCGAAATTCTATGACATTGGCGGCGGCGATGCTATCCCAGCGGGTCTCGATAGTGCAGCTGGTCACGTTGCGGACGCGCATTTCAACATCGCTCTGTGCGGATGAGAATGCGGTCCAGTCGTGCTCGCCGAGCAGGTGCCGTGATGCAGCGGTCATTTGCGCAACGTCGAGAGGGCGCGATTCGTGATGGGCGAAGCGTCGTAGAAAAGGCGACATGACCGGGGCGTTCACGATGCGATAAATATAGGTCTTGCTGCGAGCGTTGAAGCGGGCGTGGAACTCGTCGGAAACGCGCTCGACTTTCATTATGCGAATGTCACGCCAGAGGTTGCCGTTGATGGCGTTGCGAAGTTTTTCAGGCGTATAGGATTTATGAAGATTTACGTTCGCGACCTGTCCCTCGGCGTGAACGCCGGCGTCAGTGCGGCCGGAGCCGAGGACCTTGACCTCGCCGTCATTGAGCGTGCCGATGACGCGCTCGAGTTCGCCTTGGATCGTGCGGTCATTTTCCTGCACCTGCCAGCCGTGGAAATCGGTGCCGTCGTATTGGATCAATAGTTTGAAATTCATAGGGGTACCGCGGCGGACGCCTCCATTCGTTCTGCTATCGCATTAGCGAATCGCTTTGGTGCTTCAGCGTCAGTTCGAAGATGAAGTGCGGGCTCGATAAGCTCATGTTCCATACGTTCGAACGCTTGAGAACGCTAAGGAATGCCGCGGGATCTTTTTGGGCGGACCAATTTGCATAAGGAGAGCGCCATGAGACGGTCTCTACGTTCCAGCCGAAGTCGTGGAGCGGGTTGATCGCGATCATCGTCGGCGACGTAATGGACGAGATCGTCCATGGACAGGAAACAGCAGCGTCGCATGTCTATTTTCGGCTGCCGGGTTTATCTGTGGGTTCGCCAGCGGCACACATGGGGCATTCATGCGGCGGATAGCTTGGGACATCGAGGGTCACGACGGAGATCCGGGGTACGCCGACATCGGCCCGGCCGTTCGAACGATCGATGACGGTGGCGGCGCCCACAACGTCGGCTCCTCGATCTTTTAGGGCGTCGATCGCCTCCCTTGTAGTGCCGCCCGTGGTCATCACATCTTCAACTACGAGAAGCCGCTCGCAGGGTGAGATGCGGAAGCCCCTTCTGACCGTCATCCGCTCGTTTTGCCGCTCGGTCCAGATAAAGCGCACGTTGAGCGCAGCCGCGACTGCATAGCCGATGATCAGGCCACCTATAGCGGGCGAGGCGACGGTTTGAATGCCTGAGTTGACGAAATTATCGGCGATCGCACGGGCAAAGGTTTGGGCGTCGGCGGGATATTGCAGAGCTAGAGCGCACTGCAGGTAGTTGGGGCTATGGAGGCCGCTCGTAAGTATAAAATGCCCCGTCAGAAGGGCATCAGTGTCGCGGAAATGAGCAAGCGCTTTATCAGTGTTCATAGTTAAGGTCCGAGGACGGGGCGCGGGTCAAAGTAGGCGGTTGAGCTGACGATCATGCCATCGGCTACGCGAAAGAGTTCGAAGATCGGGATCTCGCCGAATATCCCGTGAACCTTCCACTCTGTTGCGACGAGATCGGCGGAAGTTAAGTGCCTGACGATCTCGACGGAATCGATCGCGGGCAAGAATCCGATGAGAAAAGAACGAAGAGCTTCCGCTCCTTCGCCTTCACCAGTCACCGGATTTATGAAGGTGATGTTTTCTGCGAAAGGAGCGGATTCAAGGTCACCGGTACCCAGAGCTTTGAGATAGGCTTCTACGGCGGCGATGTTTGCAGTGGTGTTGTCGGGTTGTGCCACGTCTCAATTCTATGTCAAGTTTTCAGTTTTGCATAAGCTTGCGGTTTGGCATTTAGCCGATAGAATATCTTTAGGATGCCGCCTTTCAGCAATCTAGTTTCGGAATCGCTTTTGATCAACGCCACTATCGATTATCTTTCTTCGAGAGGCGGGCGTGCTCCGGCGGTGCGCGTTGTGGATCGGGTGATGAAGATCCGCGGTGCCGACCCTTACTTGGCAAAGCTTTTGGTATCGGATCTGGTCGAGCGCGACTCACGACTGCGGATGGACGGTGACGTTGTCATCTTTGCCGGTGACGATCATGAATCGATCGACCTAAATAAAGCGGGCTTTGTTATTTTTGATCTGGAGACGACGGGGGCAAAGGCTCCGCCATGCCGCATAACCGAAGTCGGGGCGTTTCGCGTTGTCGGCGGCTGTGTAGTCGAACAGTTTCACTCGTTGGTGAACCCTGAAATGCCCATACCGCCTTTCATCACTTCGCTGACCGGTATCAGTGACCTTATGGTCGTCGATAAACCAAAGTTCGGTGAGATCGCAGCCGATCTTCTCTCGTTCATCGGGGATTCCGTCATGGTAGCCCACAACGCGCGTTTCGATATGGGGTTTCTAAATCACGAGATCGGGCGTGTTTATGCGGATTATCGGCTCGCTAATCCGTCTTTATGCACAGTTCAGTTGTCGCGCCGGCTGCTGCCGGATATTGAAAACCACAAGCTCAAAACGGTCGCGGGATATTATTCTATCGACCTAATCAATCATCATAGAGCGACGGACGACGCCTATGCGACCGCCCACATCTTTATAAATTTGCTGGGGGAGCTTTCGAATTTGGGCATTCGAGATGTGGGGGGCGCGCGCCGTTTCAGCAATAAGCGAACAAGGGCAAAGAAACTATGTTAGAAGAAGCAAATACAGCAGCGATCGACGCACAGAAACTTGATATCCGCTCGACGCCGCGCGGCGAGATGGGTCTCTATCCGCTGAACACGTTCGAATACGAATTTAAGGGCCGCGAGATCTGGATCAATTTTGAGATGCCGGAGTTTACGGCGATCTGTCCGTTCTCTGACTTTCCGGATTTTGGGATAATTCGGCTTCAGTACGTTCCGAACGAGCGATGCATGGAACTCAAAAGCCTGAAGCTTTATATAAACTCTTTCCGCAACGTTAAGATATTTCACGAGCACGTGATCAACGTGATCCTGGAAGATTTTGTGAAGGCGTGTGACCCGCTTGAGGTGGAGATAGAGGGAGATTTTCATGTTCGCGGCAACATCAAAACTGTTGTTACCGCGAGTTATAAAAAAGAGGGTGCCAGTTAGTGGACTGCCTGTGAAAAGACTTCGGGGTCGGCGACCTCATGCTTTTTGCATGCAGAGGCGACAAGGCGGTCGATCTCGCCTCTCAGGATCTCTACATCAGCCGTGTCAGCGTTGCTGATCTCGGAGAGTATGAGGAACTTCGACTTTTCGAGCAGCGTCTGTTCGCGGAAGGAAAGCTTTTTCTCGTGGCTCAAGAAGGTGAGCTTTTTGAGCACGTCCGCAGCTTCGAACACGTCGCCCGAGCGTAGCTTGTCGGTAAACTCGCGCGAGCGCGTCTTCCAATCGCCGGAGACGTCGTCAAAGTCAGCGGACAACCGCTTGATCAACTTTTTACATTGAATTGAAGATAGAAGCGGGCGAATTCCAACATTCTCTGCGTTAGCCATCGGAACGAGAATTGTAGAATTGTCGCTTAGAACTCTTAGGGCGTAACACGTTACCGAGTTTTCCCCGAAAGTTTTCTTTTCGATATCTTCTATTAGACAAACCCCTTGATTCGGATACGCAACTTTTTGGCCTATTTCTAATTCCATAAAATTTCTCCGAAATGTGAATACGCGCGGAAAACGGTCGAAGGGCCCGAAGTTTAGGGCTTAGCTGATGAAACTAATCAAAAGATAAGTAGAGTATAACACAACGCCGCCCGGACGTGAAGAAAATCAGATCGGGATCAGGATGGACAACGAGGGAGCTCAATTACGAACGTTGATCCTCGGCTGAGTTCCGAGGATACCGAAACGTCGCCGCTGTGGAGGCGAGCGAGGTGCTTGACTATGGCTAGGCCCAATCCGGTTCCGCCGACATCGCGGCTGCGGCTGCGATCCGCACGATAGAACCTTTCGAACACGCGCGGCAGGTGTGAAGTTAAAATGCCCTCGCCGGTGTCGGCGACGGAAATGAGATCCGTGCCTTCGCGGGTCGCGGATGCAACGGTCACCGTTCCGCCGTCGCGGTTGAATTTTATTGCGTTGTCGATCAAGTTGGTCAGCATCTGTTCGAGCCTTGAAGCATCTGCCTCTACTCGCGCGTCGGCCGCGATATCGTTGATGAGAGCAATGGAGCGAGCATCAGCCGTTGGGCCGAGTCCGAGAAAGATCTCGTCTACGATCTTTGCGACGCGCACGGACTGCTTGTCGATGAACACCTTGCCCGATTCGATCTGCGAAAGCTCGAGGATGGTGGATATCAGCGTGTGCATCCGCTGAGCATTCCGGCGGATAACGCTAAGAAATTTCCGGCTGCTTTCGGGGTCGTCGATCGCGCCGTCTTCGAGCGTTTCAACGAACGCCATTATTGACGTGAGCGGTGTTCTGAGCTCGTGCGAGATGTTGGAAAGGAATTCCTGACGAACGCGCTCAAGCCGCTCGATCTGAGTCACGTCGTAGAATACGGCCACAGCACATTGCCGCTCC
>JACDAK010000241.1 GCA_013695495.1 Blastocatellia bacterium
TCTTGTCATAAGCTTGATCATCGGAATTGCCGACACTCTTAAAAATCTTATAGAAATGCTCCATCAGCTCGTAACAGATCGTTATCGAGCGGTCACCAGGGCTATAAAATGCATTGACTTGATTGCAGTCTTTTGTACGCAGTGGGATGTCGTGCGGAAGAATCAGAGCCCGATTCAATTGCTCGGCGGCCGATTCCAGCAAGCGTTCGTTCTTGACTTGCTGATCGAGTTCAGTGTATCGAGGGGTGCTAACTTCGAGATGTTCGACGAGGAAATCGCCCTCGTCACGCCGTTGATTCGGGGAGCCTGTCGAGCTCGACTCCGGATCCTCGAATGACGGTCGTGAGGAATTGAAGCTAACCGAACCGCTCTCACGGTCAGAGCGGCAGAAGCATGCCGTTACCAGAAGCAAAAGCAATGCTACAAGAGCAAGGTTTAGCGTATTCCTATTCATAATGGGCCCGCAGGCAAGTTCGTGCCAGATAAAACGCAAATGGCCGATAAGCAATAACTTACCGGCCATTCTAGAGTCATTCTGCGCTTTTGTCTATTCCGAACGCTCGATGAATTTCAGAAGCGAACGGATGGCGACGCCGGTCGGGCCCTTTGCCTGATGGGGCTGAGCCGCGTCGGCCCACGCCGTGCCAGCAATGTCGAGATGCGCCCACTTCGCTTTATCGATAAACTCCTGTATGAAGACCGCACCCATGATCGTCCCTGCCTTCATTCGCGGACCGATGTTCTTGATGTCCGCAATGTCAGACTTGATCTGCTTGCTGTATTCCGGGCTGACAGGTAGCTGCCAAAATCCCTCGCCTGCTTCCTTCGCACTCGCGATAAGCTGGTCAACCAAGTTCTGATCGTTCCCAAGGATTCCCGTGTTCTGATCGCCAAGAGCAATGATCACCGCACCCGTAAGCGTCGCCATATCAACGATCGTCGTCGCACCTTCCTTTTCGGCATAAGCAACGGCGTCCGCGAGCACTAGCCGGCCCTCTGCGTCCGTATTGAGGATCTCAATCGTCTTGCCGTTCATCGCCGTCACGATGTCGCTGGGCCTCGATGCACGACCGTCCGGCATGTTCTCGGCTGCTGCAACGACCCCAAGGACCGGGACAGACGGTTTGAGCAACGCGATCGCACGCATCGCACCAAGTACGGTCGCTCCGCCCGACATGTCATATTTCATCGCGTCCATGTTCTCGCCAGGCTTAAGTGAAATGCCGCCGGTGTCGAAGGTGATCGCTTTACCTACCAGGGCGAGCAACTCGCCTTTTTTCTTCGACGGCTTTTCGGGTGTATATCGAAGCACGATCATGCGGCCCGGCTGCTCTGATCCCTGAGAAACGCTGAGCAGCGACCCCATCCCCATTTTCCGCATCTTGGCTTCGTCCAGGATCTCGCACTTAAGGCCGGTTTCCTTTGCCATCTTTTGTGCGCGATTTGCCATTTCCGTCGGATGCAGAATATTCGGCGGTTCATTCGCTAGGTCACGCGTGAAATTCATCGAGTCGCCGATCGCACGCCCGCGGGCGATACCGGCTTTGATATCCGAGCCTTTAGCGCCGTCAATGCAGACCACAACTTTCGTTATAGCTTTGTCGTTCTTATCCTTCGTTTTGTATTTATCGAGCTCGAACTGGCTCGTGATCGCACCCTGAACGGCGTTCTGAACAGTTTCAATCGCTTCTCCGTTCGATCGCGACAGTATGGCAAAGCTCTTAACGTTACATTTTCGAAGGTAGCGTGCAGCGGTGCCCGAAGCGACCGCGACATCCGCGGCCTTATACTTGTCCCTTTCACCGGCACCTACCACGAGAACGCGGTTGGCCTTAACGCCGTTTGCTGAAGAAATGCGAAACATAGCAGTTTCGCCAGCTTCGCCTTTGATCTCCTCACTCTTCAACGCGGCCGATATCTGCCCGCCGGTTAGGCCATCGAGCTCCTTTAACGCCGGGTCTTTAATGCTTTCGTTCTTAAAGATCGCCACGACCAATGCTTCGACGTTAGCTTGAGTGAAGTTTCCGTTAATTCCTTGTGATTCCATGCCTACCTCTTCTATAAGATTTAATTATATTGTCAAAAACTGTTGTAATAGCTATAGCCTATATTTAGCGTTCTTTCAACTGTTGCCGAGTCTCGCGCTCGACGGTTTTTCGCATCTCCGTTTCGCGTTTGTCGTAGAGCTTTTTGCCCTTAGCCACGCCGATCTCAAACTTGATACGCCCGTTTTTCCAATAGATGGCGGTAACCACCAGGGTCATCCCCTTTTGCGTCGTCTGCTTCTCAAGTTTTTCGATCTCTTTCCGGTGCAGCAGCAGTTTACGGGGCCGCAGCGGTTCGTGATTTTGCTTGTTGCCATGCGAGTACGGCGAGATGTGAGAGTTCAATAGCCAGACCTCGCCATCCTTAACGGTTACGTACGATTCCTTTAGCTGAATACGCCCCGCCATCACGCTTTTGACCTCGGTTCCTAGCAGTACCGCACCCGCCTCGAATTTCTCCTCAATGTGATATTCAAAGTAGGCTTGGCGATTATTGATGATGTCTTTAGGCGCGGACATAAACTTCTATTGTGCATTGATTTGCGGGGCGTCGCAAGCATCTTCGGGCATTGCCTCATTTGACACGGCCCGAACCGCGAAAGTAAATTATTAGTACGCTGGGAGATCGTCTAATGGTAGGACTCCAGATTCTGGATCTGGCTATCGGGGTTCGAATCCCTGTCTCCCAGCCAATCTTCTTATGGACGCATGGCACGACACTGAGATCCGCGTCCGGTATGCCGAAACCGACAAGATGGGTATTGTCCATCATTCGAATTACCTCGTCTGGTTTGAATGCGGCCGAAGCGACCTATGCCGTGCCCGCGGGTTTTCCTACAAAGAAATGGAAGACGACGATGCCCTCATGGTCGTCGCCGAAACATATGTCCGCTATAAATCGCCTGCTTTTTACGAAGATATAATTATAGTTCGCTGTAAGGTGGCAAAGATTCGAAGCCGCGCGATTCGGTTCGTTTACGAACTTGTCCGTCCGTCGGATGAAACGCTTATAGCCGAAGGCGAAACCCTTCACCTCGTAACAGACCAGAATAAGAAAGTCAGACAGGTGCCTGAGTACTATAAAAGGCTCCTGATCGGTTCGGAGGATGCACAAGCTTTTCCTGCCGGCCAGGCCCCGAGTTAGTGATCTGGCGTGATCCGCACTCTTTACTCAAGAACAACTTGAATCTCTCAACCCGCGCCCCTAAACTTAGGTCATGCCCGGTTCAGCTACTGCGGAGATCTACTTCATTGTCACAATGATGGTCCTGATACTTGTAATATCAGGCGTGAGCGTTTTCTTTTTCATGAAAACCTATAAGAAGGAAATGCGCGAACGTGCTAAGCGCGTCGAGAAAAAGGCTGCAGCGAAAGCAGCAGTGGCGAGAGAAGCTAAGTCTGTTGACCAATAAAAAAGCCTATGCCCCATCAGAACATTCTTGATCCGTCTCAAACTGCTCTGGTCGTGGTCGATATGCAGGAAGCTTTTCGGACGGCCATCGGCGACTTTTCGCTGATCGCGTCGAGGATATCGACCGCCGTCCGCGGATTTCTGGCGTTGGACCTGCCGGTGCTCGTGACCGAGCAGTATCCGCAGGGCCTAGGGCGCACGGCCGAAGAGATAATGCTGATGCTGCCGCACGAGACGGAGTTTTTCGAGAAGACACAGTTCAGTTCGTGCGGAGCCACGCCATTTGTTGATCGGCTTGAGTCAGGCGGCGTTAAGCAGTTAGTGTTGTGCGGGATTGAGGCACATATCTGTGTAAATCAGACGGCTCACGACCTGATGGACCGGGGGTATCAGGTGCACATCTTGACCGACTGCGTCGCTTCGCGATTCGAATATGACCGCGACGCCGGCCTGCGGAAAATGTTCGCGTCGGGAGCGGTCTCATCCAGCGTCGAGATGGTATTCTTTGAGCTGATGAGCGACAGTAAACACGCTAAATTCAAAGAGATACAAGAATTGATCAAGTAAGGTCTCACCGAAGTAATGGAAGTTCTATCTGAGTTAAACCCACAGCAGGCCGAGGCGGTAAAGACCGCGGACGGGCCGCTTCTCGTTCTGGCGGGGGCCGGTTCGGGCAAGACCCGCGTGATCACCGTCCGCATCGCATATCTCATCAAAGAGCGCGGCGTTGCCCCGCACAACATCCTCGCGGTCACTTTTACGAATAAGGCGGCGGGCGAAATGCGCGAACGTGTTCGCGAGCTGCTAAAGGACGAGCGGCTCAACTCGATGCCGATGATCTCAACATTTCACAGCCTTTGCGTCCGCATTCTCCGTCAAGATATCGAGGCGCTGAACGACGAATATAAACGCTCATTCACTATCTACGACACCGACGACACGCAGAAGGTGATCAAGGCGTGTATCAAGGACCTGGGACTTGATGAAAAGACAGTTATTCCGAGAGTCGTCCGTGCTGCAATCAGCTCAGCCAAAAATCGCGGTGAGGGTGTCGAAACGTTTGCGTCAAAGATCGAATACACCGACGAAAAACGTGCTGCGATCGCGAAGGTCTATCGGATGTACGAAGCTCGGCTCAAAACGGCGAATGCACTCGATTTTGACGATCTGCTGATCTTCGCCGTGCGGCTGCTCCGTGACGCACCCGAGGTGCGTGAGAAGTATAACGAGCGGTACAGGTACATACTTGTCGACGAATATCAGGACACCAACCCACTGCAACTTGCTCTGATCAAATACCTTACGGAAAAGCAGCAGAACATCTGCGTAGTCGGCGACGACGCACAGAGCATATACGGGTTTAGGATGGCGGACATTCGAAACATCCTCGATTTTGAGGATCATTTTCCCGAGGCCAAGACGATCCTGCTCGAGCAGAACTATCGTTCGACCCAAACGATTCTGGACGCCGCCGATGCGATCATCAAGAACAACGTCAACCAAAAGCTGAAAAAACTTTGGACGTCGAACTCCGGCGGCGAAAAGCTTTTTTACTATCAATCGCCCGACGCCGACGCCGAGGGCCGTTTTGTCGCAGCTAAGATCGAAGAGCATCGCCGTCGCTCTCCGGGTGTAAAGATCGCAGTTCTTTACCGCACCAACGCCCAGTCGCGAATTTTTGAGGAAGCTCTCCGCCGCAGCAGGATCCAGTACAACATCGTCGGCGGCTTTTCGTTCTATGAACGGCAAGAGGTAAAGGACGTCATTTCGTACCTCAAGCTGGCGCTCAATCCGAATGACGACATCGCGTTTCTGAGGGTCGTCAACACTCCGACCCGCGGCATCGGAAAGACATCGCTTGACGAGCTGCAGCGCATAGCCCGTGCGGGCAGGACACCTTTGTGGGAAGCTCTTGGTAATGCACTCGACCCCGGTTTCGCAGAGCCGGTCAACTTAACGGCCCGAGCCAAAGATGCCTTTGGGGCGTTCCGACGCATCATCCGATCGCTCGAGGGAAAAGCTGCCGAGTCGGGCGGACACGGTAAGGTCTCTGACATCGTGATCGCCGCCATCGATGACAGCGGTTATTCGATGATGCTTCGGACAGAGAACACCGACGAATCCGAGGCCCGTCTCGAGAATCTCGAAGAACTCGTCAACGCCTCGGTCGATTACGACAAGGCTGACGATATGGGCCTGCGCGATTTCATCGACCACGCCGCACTAACGGCAGACACCGATAACTTCGACGCGAACGCCGAGGTCACATTGATGACGATCCATTCCGCCAAGGGACTCGAATTTCCGGTCGTGTTCCTCGTCGGCATGGAAGACGGGATATTCCCTCACTCGCGCAGTGCGAATGACCCAAAAGAAATGGAAGAAGAGCGGCGCCTGGCGTACGTCGCGATCACGCGTGCGGAAAAGATACTTTACGTCACGCACTCCATGCGGCGCCGCGTCTACGGCGAAGAACTGGCGGCGGAGCCGTCGCAGTTTCTTAACGAGCTACCGCTCGAGATGATCGAAGATCTTTCGTATGGAGCCTCGTGGCTATCTTTCGCTAAGGGCTCCAGTGCAAATAAATATGCCGCGGCGGCTCTCCGGGGCGAACATACCAGCCCTAAGCCTAAGTCCACGTACAACGGGAAGACTTATAACAGTGCCGAGGCCGTGGCCGAATTCTTCAACAAACGCGGGAAGCCTGAGGATCAGCCATTCAATCCGCCCAAAGATCAAGGCCCCCGAGGTTTTGACAAGCTCCGTGCTCAAGCGTCGACCGAGGGAGCAACCTCGCCGGACAACGCGGGCCTTGTCCCCGGCGCTCACGTCCGCCACGAAAAGTACGGCAAGGGACTAGTGCTTCGCCGGGAGGGAAGCGGCGACAACGTAAAGCTTACGGTTAGCTTTCCCGGATTCGGTCAGAAAAAACTCATTGAAAAATACGCTAACCTCGAAAAGGCATAACAATTGCACTTATTGAAGCACTATCAGATAGCTGTATCATTTTAATTCAGTTAGAACAGGAGATGCTTCGATGCAAAACTTCAAGATCCACACTGCCTTCATGGTGTTCGCAGTCGCTGTAACGGCTGCCGGGTGCGGCGACGTTGCCACCAACACCACGGTCAATACATCAAACCTAACTACGAACAGCAACATGGCGTTGTCTAATTCCAACGCGAATACGATGAGCCAGACGCTCGTCCCGGAGGCGGCCGAGCCCGGCGAATATCAGGCTACCGTCACAATGCGGATCGAGGCGATCGGCCAGGGACAGCAGGCTACGGCGTTCCCGACACTTACGGCACAGGTCGCCCGCAGCGGCAATGATCGCCGCATGGTATTTACGATGCCCGCAGGCGGCCGTATTGTTTTTCTCGATAAAGCGGGCACGAATTACTTGGTCATGCCGGAGAAGAAGCAGTATGCAGAGATCAATGCCGAGACCACCGGTTTCGAAGTTCGCCGCATACTTATGCCGGAACAGATCGTTCAGCAGGTGCAAAACCTTCAGGGCGTTGAACGCGTAGGCGAAGAGACATTCGCCGGCCGCCAAGCGGTGCGATATCGGTATGCTGCCACGACTGATACTCAGACACAGGCAGGGCAGGTCGCAACGGAATCGTTCCTTATCGTTGACAGCGAAACAGGATTGCCGCTCCGGTCTGAGACCGTGTCGCGCTCACAGTCGGGCGGAAACGTGCAGGGATATCAGGGACTTAGAGTGATCACAGAGATCACTGAGATCCAGACTAACACGACCCCGGATCTTTTTGAGGTTCCGACCGGTCTGCAGCAGATCGAGACCGAACAGGTACGGTCGCAGATCGATATGATCTTTACCACGGTTGCCGGCGTGCTGACGCAGGTGCTCAACCAGACCCAGACGCAAACTCAGGGAACTGCACCGGCTGCGAACACTAACACGAACGCAAACATGGGCATGACCGCAACCCCGAGACCGGCTAATTAAAAGCGATGCTGAAAGTAATTATTGGGATCCTTTTTGGACTGATCGCCGGCGTCCTCGCAACGATCTATATGATCGGCGGGGTGTCGGGGATAAACACGCCGCCCGGCCAACCGATCCAGGCGCCCGGCCCCGGAGCAGTGCCTCCTGCAACCGCTCAGATCGTTCTTGGCGAGGCAATGTTCAATGAGGTTCTTGCCACTATATTCCGGGACATGAACCCGCCTGTATTCGCACTTGGCGGCGGCGATCCGCAAGCAGGGGGCGATTGCCCGAGCGCGATCACGCTCGTCGAAGAGGGAAGTGGGGTGAGGTCGGGCGTCGTTTTCAACGGCGAACGCCTCGCCGCCCGACTCGCATTCACCGGGAGCTACAACTCAATGTTTGGTTGCGCTCGATTTACCGGATGGTCGCCGGCAAATCTTGACCTGCGTTTCGACGCTCCGACGCAATCCGTGTACGGACAGCTCAACATTGAAACTGTGAACCTTGATGGCGTAAATCCCGCTCTCAGTGTTCTCGTTACTCCGATGGTGCAATCGACACTGAATACTCGCGTGAATCCGATCAAGATCCTAGACGGCGGGCAGCTCGCGATCGACATGCCGATCGCTGCAACGAACGCATCGTTGCAGGCTTCTGTGCAGGACGTCCGGGCCGCAGTTCAGGACGGAGCCCTTCAGCTCTACATCACCTACAACATGGGCGGTAAGCCGTTAACCGCCCAGCCGCCCGCGGCACCCGCACCTTGACCAGGGGCAAATAATCAGTATCATTGCGTCTTACCATTGAGTGGATGAACGTAATGAAAAACAGAATCACATTGCTTTTGGTCGTTATTTTTGTGCTCGGTGCCGGATTAGGATGTCGATGGTTGAACCCATTCTCGGGCACGTCGAGCGGCACCAGTTCTGAGCGAGGTACCCGTACGGTAACGGATACCGCTGTCGTCACGACAGTTGGTGAAGAGCTGATCGGCATCGAAGAATGTGATGCGATCGTAACAGAACTGACGACGCCTACTCACAATCCTGATGAGGGTTACATCGTTAAGGCATTTCGGCAGTACTACGTAAACATGATCCGTGAATCGATCCGCAAGAGCATCGAAGAGAATAAAAGTGACCCCGAAAAGCTTCGCGGGGAGTGTGTGAAGATTAAGGCGCAGCTAGATAAGTACCGGGCCGAAGAAGAGTCTAAGAAGTAGCAGCGATAACCATCACGCACAAAAGACCGGACGCTGGCGTCTGGTCTTTTTATGTTTACCTGTAGGATCAGCGTATCAAACGCTCATGATCTCTGTCTCTTTATTTTTGGCGAGTTCGTCAACCTTAGCGATAAAGTTATTGGTCAGTTTTTGAACTTCGTCAAGCCCACTGCGTTCTTCATCTTCCGAGACCTCTTTATCTTTGAGCATCCTCTTAAGAGCGTCGTTCGACGCATGCCGGACATTTCTGATCGCCACACGATGCTCTTCCGCGATTTCGTTGACCTGTTTAGCAAGCTGTTTCCGCCGCTCTTCATTGAGTGAGGGGACAGGGAGCCTGATGACCTTTCCGTCATTTGACGGGTTCAGGCCGAGATTGGCAGAGATGATCGCCTTTTCGACCGCGCCTAGCTGCGACATATCCCATGGCTGTACGGTCAACATCTGTGGTTCGGGTACCGCGACGGACGCCATCTGGCTCAGCGGCGTCGGCGATCCATAATAATCGACCATTACGTTGTCGAGCAGCCCGACGGTTGCGCGGCCCGTGCGAACGTTGCTCAGCTTTCGCTGAAAGTCTTCAATGACCGCATTCATCTTGGGTGAAGTTTCCTTTACGACAGTATCAACACTCATAAGCTTAATTATGCAGAGGTAGCGGTGTCGCCAAGAGTGACCAAAGTACCCACGGACATATCGCCTTGCACCGCCCTGATAATGTTTCCGGGTTCGGTCATATTAAAAACCATGATGGGCAGATTATTGTCCATGCACAGCGAGATTGCTGAGGCATCCATCACCTTGAGCCGCTTTTCCAAAACTTCTTGGTATGTAATTCTATCGAATTTCTCGGCCTCGAGAAAAATCTTCGGGTCCGCGGAATAGATGCCGTCCACCTTCGTTGCTTTAAAGATGACATCAACGCCTAACTCGCAGGCACGAAGAGCCGCCGCCGAATCAGTAGTGAAATAGGGGTTCCCGGTCCCCGCGGCAAAGATGACGACGCGTTTCTTTTCCAGATGCCTTACGGCACGGCGGCGAATGAAGGGTTCGGCGAGCTGCGGAATGTCGATCGCGGACATCACGCGGGTATAAACATCCAGCTTTTCTAAGGCGTCCTGCAACACCACGGCGTTCATTACGGTCGCCAGCATGCCGATATAATCGGCCGCCGCCCTATCC
>JACDAK010000261.1 GCA_013695495.1 Blastocatellia bacterium
TTCGCGACCAGCGTGACGCGGCAATCAGACTGACGATGATGCCCCGTGACACGAACGCTCACGGCACGGTTTTCGGCGGCATCATTCTGAGCTATATTGACGTTGCCGGCGGCGTTGAGGCGGTTCGCCACACCCGCCATGACCGGTTTGTGACCGTCGCGATGAAAGAGGTCATTTTTCATGAGCCCGTTTTTATGGGTGACCTCGTTAGCTTTTATGCCGACACGATCAAGGTCGGCAGCACTTCGATCACGGTCCATGTCGAAGTAGAAGCCGAGCGTTTCGGCAATCAGGGGCAAAAAGTCAAGGTAACCGAGGCCGAAGTGGTTTACGTTGCCATCAATCAGTTCAGAGAGAAGGTCAAGATCGGAGATCGAGTTAAGAAATTCTAGGGAGAATATATGCCGACAATAAAAGCCGAAACGGCGGAAGGACAGTTAGCTTTTGATTGCGAAGAGGGGAAGAAGCTCGTTCTCGGGCTCGAAGATCACGGTATCGACATTTTGCACCGCTGCGGCGGCAATGCCAGGTGCACGACGTGCCGCGTCGAGGTTATGGCAGGCGACCCGGGGCCGATCCTCGATGGCGAAAAGGCCATTCTCGCAACCAAGACCGATCTTGGCGATCACACCCGGCTATCGTGTCAGGTGCGCGTGATCGACGACCTTCACGTTAGGGTCATCAATCAGGCTAGTGTTAAGGGCATCGATGCCGGGCCTCGGCCGGTTGATTAAAAATGGGCGAACACGCCATTCGACGATTTGGTATAATAGTGCCACCGAAGACTTTAAGGAGATAAATACAATGGGTTTGAACACGACTTACAAAGCGCGATCTTTCGACCTCAGCGACCTGACGGGCATCTCAAACGAAACGTTAGCGATGCACTTTAAGCTCTATGAGGGCTACGTAACCAACACCAACACACTCAACGAAAAAGTTGCCGAGCTTATGAAAGGAGGCGAGCTTGATTCGACCAAGATGGCCGCTTTTAGCGAGATGCGTCGCCGTTATGGGTTTGAATACAACGGCATGGTGCTTCACGAATATTACTTCGAGAATATGGTGAAGAACGGGACAGGCGACCCAAATAAAGACGCTGCGTTCTACAAGGCAGCCGAGGAAAGTTTTGGCAGCTATGATGTTTGGAAGGCCGATTTCGTCAACACGGGCAAGATGCGAGGCGTGGGATGGGCAGCAACCTACCAGGACCCTTCGAACGGAGCCATCTCTAACCATTGGATCAACCTTCACGAGACCGGGAACGTTGCGGGGTACAAGCCGATCCTCATCATGGACGTCTGGGAACACGCGTTCATCAAAGATTACGCGCCCGCAGATCGCCCGAAATATATAGAAGCGTTCTTTGCAAATATCAATTGGGACGTTGTCAGCTCGCGGTTATCGACGGCGGGAAGCGCTTCTGCATAGTATTTGGAACAGTTCAAGAGAATGCCGGATGCAGCGCCGGCATTTTCTTTTTGTACTACCCCGGCCTCATCTGAAAAAGCTGCATTTTTATGAGATAATTGCACTATGATCGAAGAGAAGGTCCTCGTACAACAATTCCTTAACCGGAAGCAGCGCCCGAAGCTGAGAAAGCCGGATTGGTTGAAGATCAAGCTCGGGGACCCGCGCAATCAGAACCAGGTGATGGAGTTGATCGACGGGTTGAATCTCCATACGGTTTGTCAGGAAGCGAAGTGCCCGAATATCTTTGAGTGCTGGACGGATAAGACGGCGACATTTATGTTGGGCGGCGACACGTGCACGCGGCATTGCGGATTTTGCGCGGTGAACAAGGGCAAGCCGATGGACCTCGATCCGATGGAGCCGACCAACGTGGCGGAGGCAGTCAAGCATCTCGACCTCAAACACGCGGTGATCACCTCCGTTAATCGCGACGACCTCGCGGACGGCGGTTCGATTCATTGGGCCGAGACGATTACCAAAGTTCGCGAGTTAAATCCCACGTGCAAAGTCGAGGTGCTGATCCCGGATTTCAACGGGGATGAGAAGGCTCTGAATAATGTCCTTCAAGCCCGGCCCGACGTGATGAACCACAATACTGAGACCATCGCGCGGCTCTATCGACGAGTCCGCCCCGATGCTAAATATCAGCAAACGCTCGAGTTGCTCAAACGTTCGGCCCGCTGGCGTGACACGCAGCAGCCTTCGATGAAAACCAAGAGCGGCATCATGGCAGGGCTCGGCGAAACCTTTGAGGAGGTCGTTGAGCTGATGCGGGACCTGCGCTCTGTCTCGTGCGACATCATGACCATCGGGCAATATCTTCAACCGTATGAGAAGCGTTTGCCGGTGGAACGCTACGTCACTCCGGAAGAGTTTACCGAATGGAAGCGGATAGGTATGGATATGGGGTTCAAACACGTCGAATCTTCGCCGCTGACCCGCTCGTCCTACCACGCCCGCGAGCAAGCAGAGGACGAGATGCCCGCTGTCGCCACAAGCGTGTAATTTTTGCGGGCAAGGCCCGTGACGCCCATATTCCTAACCACGCGATTTACCTTGTCTTAAAACGGAACCGGCGTTATTATCCTTAAACATATTTGCAGAAAATTCAGGTTCATTACGGAGGCATTGTGAAGAGTAGACCATCAGGATTTGCCAGGGCATTCGCGTCCTTGCTCGTTGTATTGTGCTTAACAGTGGGGGCGTTACCACAGGGTGCTCCCCAGTTGCCGAAAGGCATAAAAAAGGGCGCAAGTGTTGAAGGGATCACCGAGTATCAACTCGACAATGGCCTTCGGGTTCTGCTCTTTCCAGATCAGACCAAGCAGACCATCACGGTGAACGTGACTTATCTGGTCGGCTCGCGGCACGAGAATTATGGCGAAACGGGCATGGCCCACTTGCTTGAGCATCTCGTGTTTAAAGGCACACCGCGGCATCCCAACATTCCGAAAGAACTCACGGAGCGAGGTGCGTCGCCGAACGGGACGACGTGGTACGACCGAACTAACTATTTCGAAACATTCGCCGCGACCGACGACAATCTAGACTGGGCGCTCGACCTGGAAGCCGACCGGATGGTGAATTCATTCATCGCGAAGAAAGATCTTGAGAGTGAATTTTCCGTAGTGCGAAACGAGTTCGAATCGGGCGAGAACAGCCCGTTCCGCGTGACGCAGCAGCGAATGATGGCCGCCGCATTTGAATGGCATAACTACGGCAAAACGACGATCGGCGCCCGATCGGATATCGAGAATGTACCGATCGAGCGGCTGCAGGCGTTCTACCGAAAGTACTACCAGCCGGACAATGCCGTGCTGCTTGTTGCCGGCAAATTTGATGAAGCTAAAACGCTTGAACTCGTAAATCAAAAGTTCGGCGTGATTCCGCGGCCAGAACGCCGCCTCGATCCGATCTATACGATCGAACCAACACAGGACGGCGAACGCGAGGTTACGATCCGACGCGTCGGTGACATCCAGCTGCTGATGGCAGGCTATAAAATTCCCTCCGGAACGCACCCCGATTCAGGTGCTCTCAATATTCTGGCAAGCGTGCTTTCGAGCAGCCCGTCGGGCATTTTATACAAACGGCTGGTCGAAACAAAAAAGGCGACGTCCGTAAGCTCAAGCAGCTTTGAACTGCACGACCCCGGCTATTTCTATTTCACCTCAGTCGTCGACAAGAACGGCGACCTGGCCGATGTTCGCAACACGCTTCTTGAGATCGTCGAGAATGCAGGTAAAGAGCCGCCGTCAGCTGAGGAGGTCGAGCGTGCAAAGACGATGCGTCTGAAGAACATCGAGATGACGCTCAACGATCCGAATCGCGTTGGACTCGGGCTCAGTGAATACATTGCTCAGGGCGACTGGAGAATGTTCTTTATCCAGCGTGACCGCATAAAGGCCGTGACACCTGAGGATGTGCAACGCGTTGCTCGAACATACCTAAAGCCCAGCAACCGCACACTTGCTCAATTTATCCCGACCGCCGCACCTGACCGTGCGGAGATACCTTTGTTCACTTCTGACCAACTCGCAAAACTGGTTAGCGAATATAAGGGCGGCGAAGCCGTGGCCGCCGGTGAGGCATTCGACCCGACACCCGCCAATATCGAATCGCGGCACTACGCGTTCGCAGGTCGGTGGTATAAAGACCGCATTCCTCCCGAAAAAGAACCGCGGTGAGACGGTCTTTGCGAACATGATCTTTCGCTTTGGTGATGAGAACAATCTCAAAGGGCTTCGCGATGTCGGCGGCTTTGCGGGACGTTTGTTGATGCGCGGGACCGCTAAGCGAACGCGTCAGCAGATTCAGGACGAATTCGACCGGCTGAAGGCTCAGGTGTTCATTTCGGGCGCGGCAAATGCTGCTTTCGTAAACATCGAAACGACGAGGGCAAATTTGCCGGAGGTGATCGATCTTATCGCTGAGATCCTCAAGGAACCGAGCTTTCCTGAAAACGAATTCGATACGATGAAAGTTCAGACGCTTACCAACCTTGAGGCGAATCGAAGCGAACCGTCCCAGATCGCGAACGAGGCAATGTCCAAGCATTTCAATCGTTATCCAAAAGGCGACATCAGATATGCACCAAGCCTCGATGAGAATATCGAAGCGACAAATCAAGTAACGCTGGAAGCTGTTAGAGCTTTCCATAAGGATTTCTACGGGGCGTCGAATGCATACGTTTCGATCGTCGGCGATTTCGATCCGGAATCCATCAGCAAGCAGCTTGATAGGCATTTTCGATCTTGGAAGAGTTCGAAATCTTACGCTCGTATCCTTAGCGACCACTATGAGATACCGGCAGCGAATGAAACGTTTGAAACGCCGGACAAGGCGAATGCCGTGTTCTTAGCCCGTGTGAACGTTAAAATGAACACGGATAACCCGGACTACCCGGCCTTGCAGATCGCTTCCTCGATCATCGGCGGCGGCTTTTTGAACTCCCGCCTCGCAACACGCATCCGTCAGCAGGATGGCTTGAGTTACGGCGTCGGTGCGGGATTGCAGACGCCTGCCCTAAGCGAGTCGGGTTACCTTTTCGCCCAAGCGATCTATGCCCCGGAGAATCGTGACAGGCTTGAAGCGGCATTCCGCGAAGAGATCGAAAAAGTCGTCAAAGACGGCTTTACTGCAGAAGAGGTCGCGAGTGCGAAGCAGGGTTATCTTCTCGATCAGCAGCGACAGCGTGCGACGGATCTCTCCATAGCATCTGCTTGGACCACCTTCATGGATCTCGACAGAACTTTTGAGTGGACCGCAGACCTCGAAAAAAGAATCGGAGCCCTGACTGTCGAACAGGTGAATGCGGCAGCAAGAAAGTACATTACCCCTGCAAAGATTTCCGTCTTTAAAGCCGGAGATTTTGCCAAGGCAAAGGCTGCCGGACAGTAATCCCATTGGGTTGAACAAGATAGAAATGCGGTTCTTCGGGGCCGCATTTTTATTGAGGTGTTCCGCAGTCTCCTTGCCTTAGGATATGATTAAAGATCCTCTATGAAATACGGACTGATCGCCGGCAACGGCCAATTCCCGTTCTTGGTGGTTGAAGGAGCGAAGCGTCAAGGCGCGTCGCTCGCCGTCGTCGCTATTAAGGAAGAAACCGACCCAGCGATCGAAAAGCTTGCCGACACTATCAAATGGGTGAGCCTTGGACAGCTCGGTAAGATGATCGACTTCCTCAAGAAACAGGGTGTCGAGAAAGCGATCATGGCCGGGCAGGTAAAGCACGTCCAGATCTTCTCCGGAACCATCCCTGATATGCGGATGATGAAGATGCTGTGGAATCTGCCGCGGCGTAACACCGACGCGTTGATCGGCGGCGTGGCTGCGGAACTGGCTAAGGACGGGATCGAACTCATCGATTCGACGTATTTTATAAAGGACCAGCTAGCACCAAAAGGGCTGCTGACGAAGCGAAAACCCAACGAACACGAGCTCGAGAACATCGAATACGGCCTCTTCATCGCGAACGAGGTTGCACGGCTCGACCTCGGACAGACGATCGTAGTTCGCGGCAAAGCCTGCGTTGCCGTTGAAGCGATGGAAGGCACCGACGCGACCATTAAGCGTGCCGGGGAACTCGCTAACGGAAAGCTCACCGTCGTAAAAGTTGCAAAACCCGACCAGGATATGCGATTTGATGTACCCGTTGTGGGCATTCCGACCATCAAAGTAATGGCCGAAGCCGGTGCAACGTGTCTATCGATCACGGCAGGCAAAACGCTGATCTTCGACCGTAGCGAAATGCTGTCCCTCGCTGATGAGAAAGGGATATGCATTGTCGGCAGCCCCGAAACTCTTAAGTAGTTTGCGGCGTATAATTTGACGAATACATTCTTGTCGGCACCCCGGCATTCAACACTCGGAGAATAAATGAGAAAAAATCTTTTTGCTCTTGTCTTAACTATTTCATTGCTCGTCCCCTATGCCGTGCTGGCGCAAACCGTCAAGGTCACGCCTGCCGAACGCCGTATCGCGGAAACGATCAAAGCCGACAGGCTCAGCAATTGGCTCCACTTTGTCGCGTCTGACGCGATGGGCGGCCGCGATACGCCTTCGCAGGGCCTCGACATCACCGCGGAATTTCTGAAAATGAAGCTGTCACGCTGGGGCTTGAAGCCGGCGGGCGACAACGGCACGTTCTTCCAGAACATGAACATCATTTCTGACGTGATCGTGCCCGATGAAAACACGCTCAGGGTCGGCGAAACCGAATATTTCCTCGGCAATCACTTCGTTCGTTTGAACGGCCAGGGCACATTCAACAGCCCGATGGTGTTTGCCCATCATGGCTGGATGCATCGTGCCAAAAACATAGACGCCTATAATGGCATTGATGTACGCGACAAGGTCGTCGTTCTTTACGACAGCGGATTTCCGAACCAGAATCTATCTCGCAGGCCCGAAGGCCTTTCTGATGCGGATATTACAGGGACGCGGGGTACCGACTGGGCCGACCCGATCACCTATGCGACGCAAAAGGGCGCTAAGGGAATCATCATGGTCGGCTCGCCCCAAGTTGAGGAGCGCTGGGCCCAGATCCGAGGGTTCGCGCCCCGAGGAAGCACCTACGTTGACGGACTCCGCGAAACACCCGCTAGCCCGGTCATCCCGATCTTATTAGTCAACAGATCCGTGGGCGATGCCATATTTCAAGGTTCAGCGGGCAACAAAGACTCGTCCTCCGCGTTCGCGATCGATAGACAAGTTACGGGCACGATCAAAAGCGGTAAGCTCAGCCGCCGCACGCAGAATGTCGTCGCCCTTTGGGAAGGCAGCGACCCTGTTTTGAAGAACGAAATGGTCGCAGTAGGTGCCCATTACGACCACGTAGGGACAAATCCGAACGCACCTGGTGATGACAAGATCTATAACGGTGCGGACGACGACGGTTCCGGAACGGTTGCGCTGCTTGCGATGGCTGAGGCTCTGGCGGTCTCGAAAACAAGGCCAAAGCGATCGATACTTTTTGTATGGCACGCCGGCGAAGAGAAGGGCTTGTGGGGCGCGGAATATTTCAACAAATTCCCGACCGTAAACATTAAGAACGTCATTGCACAGCTAAACATCGATATGATCGGTCGGAGCCGTCCCCCCGGCGACGCTGATCCGCGTAACGCGGAGCTTTCAGGTCCCAACGAAGTTTACGTAATAGGGTCGGAAATGATGAGTTCTACGCTCGGTGCAGTTACCCGCAGCACGAATAGTTCATTTCTGAACCTTGACTACAACCTCAAATATGACGACCCGAACGACAAGAATCGCTTTTTCTTCCGCTCC
>JACDAK010000291.1 GCA_013695495.1 Blastocatellia bacterium
CGGCTGCTGCGTGAGACTGTGGTGAACAACGGTGCTTACACGAGATACGAGTATCCGACGAACGGGATCCAGAGCAAGGCTTTCGCGACGCTTGTAGATGTGAACAGCAACGGTGCGGACGCTACGGACGAGGTGACGAGCGAGGCTTGGAGCGACGGCGCTGGCCGGGGGACAGCGAACCTCACTCCGAATCCACCAAGCCCACCGGTATCCGCCGCTCTACGGTTTGCCGGAGCAGCGAGATCGCGATCCAGAAGGCGACCGACACCATCGAGATTGCCCAGCCGATGTTTGCGACGAGGTTCTCATCGAATAGTATGCCCGCGAGTATCAGCGGCATCCCGAACAGCCCGATCCGCACCGCCGTCCGCCGCGACCGCGTGAGCGAATCCGCAAGGTTCACGCGGCTCACTTCCAGCTCCATATACTCCTCGTCGGAGTTGAGCTTCGAAAAGTATTCCACCTCGCCCTGCGTCCAGCGTTTGAGCGAGCCCGTCGAGGTTGATCGGTTCGCCGCCGAAAAGTTGAGGATGACGTGGGCGATCTTGCCCTGCCGCAAAGCGATCTCGGCCAACCCCCGCATCGCCAGGAACGTTTCGCCGATCCGGTCGACGCACCTGTTATAAACGATGTCCGCACGCGACCAATCGCCGGCCTGAAAATAGTTCTCACCGAGCCGCGCCAGCAGCTCGCCGTCGTCACCCGCCCGCCGTTCCGCCAGCCGCATCATCGCGAGCGCACGCCGCTCCAGCTTCCCGTCCCGCTCCGCACCCGCCACTGATTGCAAACACCTTGCGAATTCGAACAGCAGCCAGCCGTTATTCGGTGACAATATCGCCGCGCGGCGAAACGCCTCCAACGCTCGCGTCAGCGACCCGCTGATCCGAAGCTCGTTCGCCAGCTGCCGCAAATGCTCCGCACGCTCTTCCTGCTCAGCCACAGCATTCGCCGCCGGGGCCCGTCGACGGCTCCGGCGCCGCAGCTCCTTCATCGAAGCCTCCAACACCTCGGCATGCGGTATCTTCGACTCATCCGCCCGCTTCGCAACTTCCGCCGGCTCCGCAGCAAAATCGCGCAGTTCCATCGAACGCGTATCCATCACCTCATCCGGCAGCCGTCGCAGCACCTCCGTCACCAGCCGCCTAAAGCCCGCTCCACCCGACACCGCCACCATCGCCGAGCCCCGACCGCGGAACGCCGTCCGATAGCGATAATGCACACGCCCGCCGCGCTTCAGCGACCTTATCGCATGCGTCTCAACTTGTTCAATATGCGCCAGCCGCAGCCGGTCACGCCCGCCGCCAATTTTCATCCACAAACTCGGCAGCAGCCCCGTCCGCCTCAGCCGTACGCCGTCAAACACGATCTTGTCCGTCAGTGCCAGCGCCGGTATCACCACCCACGCCACCGCGAATACGCCGATCGCCGCTCCATAATATTCATAATGAAGCAGAAACGCCGCGACGAACGACAAAATAAAAAAGGCGGCGAAATACCCGTTCGGGGCACTTCGTACGCCTATTCTTCCAAAACTTTTCCTTTTGCTTATATTCTGCATCCGGTCGCCTCAGCAATTTGATTATCAGCCGAGACCAACCACGAGGTCAATCGAATCATGTCGATCAAAACCCGAACGGATTGCCCCCCAACGGCGATTCGATCGGCACCTCCGGCAGCTGCTTCGCCCGTTCCGGATCCAAATTCTGCAGCTTATCTTTGGCCTGCTGCGCGATCGACGTCAGCGGGATCGGCTTACCCTCAGGGTCCTTTGCCTCACTCGCTTCCCTCACGAGATCGAACAGCACGTTGACGGCCTCCTCCCGTTTTCCCTGCTTCTCCAAAACATTCGCCAGCTCGTACTTGATCGTGCCCTTCGCAACTACCGGATCAGACGTTTCTGAAAGCTCGCGGTAAAGCGTCTCCGCTTCGTCCAAAGCCCCGTCATTCTGCTTCACCTGTGCCAAAGCAAATTTCGCAAGCGTCGCAACCTCACCCCGCGGACCCGCCAAGGCAGAAAGCTCCTGCGTCCCCGCCGCCCGGTCAAGCGTCAACCGGTTCACCGCAATGAAATACCTCGCCTTTTCAGCGACAGACCCGCCGTACGTGTCTGCTACATTCTGAAACTCGGCGATCGCCGCCTCCGAGCGCTCATGATGCGTCTTGAACGTTCGCTCCGTCGACCCCGCCGGAACCGGTTGGTCCGTGACTACAGCTTCCGAAGTGCGGATCGCCCTACCTAGCGCCGTCTGTGCCTCTGCGCTCGAGCGTCCGCTCCACGTCATTATGAGCCAGATGATGATGCCAAGAACGACCAAAGCTCCAAGCCCATACAGGATATTCCTGCCGTGGCCCTCGAACAATTTACCAAAGTCCTCTATCTTTTCACCGACCGTGCGCTGAAATGTGTCTTGATATCGTACCGGTTGTTTCGGGTCCGACGAGGGTGCCTGGGGAGCCGCAACTGGCTCTACTCTACGCTTTTTTCTTGCCATCTTGTAAAAATATGCAATTTGCTGATATTAGAACGTTGTATAATTGCGAGAATCAGAAGTTTTTCAAAAGAGTTAATTTAACGTAAAACCGGCGCAAGGGCAACCAATTGAATCATTAACAACCTTAAAACTCCGGTGATTCGCAAAAAGATACACTTTGAAAAATAATTGGGAACACTCGTAGTTTTTCGGTGTCTAAATAAGTAAGCCCACAAACGGGCGATTGATCGGGAATGATCGGTGGGTAAGAGCAGATTGCACGACATGGCTTTCGGCAAGTCAATAACAGTTGACGAGCAGCATCTAGAAGCTGCTGCCCAAGCGGCGGATGCCACCTCTGCGTTTGAAAGAGCAGAGATAGAGTTCATTGAAAGTCTGAGGTCCGGAAGCTGCGACGCCTTTGACACGCTCATCAACCGATATTCCGCGGATGTTTACGCACTGCTGCTTCGGCTAACCGAAGACCGCGAAGAGGCCGGCGACCTTACACAGGAAACGTTCTTAAGTGCTCTTAAATCGATTAAGACTTTTCGCGGCGAAGCGGAATTGAAAACCTGGCTTTACCGCATCGCGGTCAACCAGAGCCGGAATCGCTATCGATGGTGGAAGCGGCGTAAAAAGAGCAGCACCG
>JACDAK010000328.1 GCA_013695495.1 Blastocatellia bacterium
CGTTCATCCTATGCGAGCTTTGGAAACGCGACGGCCGGCGTCAAGTGGACCTTGCGGCTGAGCTCGGCCTTGCACCCCCGACCATCAACAAGACTCTCACGGGGATGATCGAGGTCGGCCTCGTCACCCGCAAACGCTTCGAGGGTGACGCTCGGTCGACACGCATCTTCCTGACCGAGCGCGGGCTGCGTATGCGTGATCACCTGGAGCCGCAGTGGTTCGACATTGAGGAAGAGATCCTGACGCAGCTTTCCGAGACCGAGCGGCTGATACTGATCGAGATCTTGAACAAGCTTAAGCACTTTTACTACGGCACGGAGCCTGAGTAACACTTGTCGCCCGTTGCGGAATAGGGTTAGAATACGGGCAAACCTGCAAAACCCTTTCCCCCGGAGGATACCTTATGAAGATATTGCTTGCGACCGACGGTTCGCGCCAGAGCCAGGCTGCCATCGAAATGCTAAAGCGTTTCAAACTCTCGGACGGCGATGAGGTAAAGATCATCAGCGTCGTTGATATGGCTGTGCCGATGGCGATCGACATCTACGGCGGTTACCTGCCCGACACGACCGAGATGGAAAAATCTGCCCGCGAACACGCCGCGAAGATCCTTGATGAAGCTTGCCAGCGGCTCGGCGATATGTGCAGCGGCGATAATGTCACCGTTACCAGCGATATACTGTTCGGCAGCCCCGAGAGCCGCGTCGTTGAAACGGCCGAAGAGCTCGGAGCCGATCTCATTCTCGTCGGGTCGCATGGCTATAGCCGTTGGGAGCGGCTGCTGCTCGGTTCGGTTTCATCCTCGGTCGTGCACCACGCACCGTGTTCGGTCCTGGTCGTCCGCGTGCCGCCCGCACCGGAATAGCGTAGCGGTGGACCAAACCATCATCACAGTAAATTCGCGCAAGTTTGACCGCAGCATCAGCCGAACGTGGACGTGCGAGCTGGTTGAGGCAGACGAGAGCTTGATAACGCTGCTCGGCGTTTTCACGTTTGACGTTAGCCACCCCAACCTCGGTGCCATCGCCCAAGGCACCGTTTCTTACGAATATTTCTGGCAAGACCGTTGGTACAACGTCTTTCGGTTTCATAACCCCGACGGTTCGCTGCGCAATTGGTACTGCAACATCTGTATGCCGCCCGAGTTCGTCGGCACCACGCTTGATTACATCGATCTCGACATCGACATCGTAATCTGGCCGGACGGCACCCGCGAGGTGCTCGACCGCGACGAGTTCGCCGCAAACGCTGCCGCATTCAAATACCCTGCCGACATTATCAATAACGCCGAAACTGCATTATCAGACGTCCTCGCGATGATCGACAACGCCGAATTCCCTTTCAGTTGACGCAGATCTTCTTATTATTCTGTGGTCGCTCGTCTTAACCTACAGTCGATGAGCATGTAAGAATACAGACTGTCTGGGGCGATCAAGAAAGGCACACTCTATAACTATGGATAACATTGCGCACGCGTTAACGGGGGCTGCCCTCGGTGAAGCAGGACTCAAGCGACTGACCGGGCTAGGGATGCCGGTGCTCATTCTGAGCGCAAACTTACCGGACGTTGATGCCATCGCCTTCTTCGCGGGTAGTGGAGGACTCGCGTTGCGGCGTGGGTGGAGCCATGGCCCGCTAGCGCTGGTCATATTGCCGGCGCTGCTCGCCCTTGCGATGTTTGCGTTCGATCGGTGGCAGACGCGAAGAGGAACGCGGCCGGACAAGCGTTTGCCGGTTCACCTAAAGCCGCTCCTCCTGCTCAGTTACATCGGTGCCGTCTCTCATATACTGCTCGACCTGCTGAATACATACGGCGTCCGCTTCCTGATGCCTTTCTCTGAACGCTGGTTCTACGGCGACGTTCTATTCATCGTCGACCCGTGGATCTGGTTGGGACTGGGGCTGGGCGTCTGGTTCTCACGCCGGCGAGCCTCGGGCGGAAAACGAAACATCGCCGCTCCGGCCGTGGGTGCTCTGTTGGGTGCCACGCTCTATATCGGTGCGATGTATGCAGGCGGCCGTGTGGCAGAACACATCGCAGCCCGCGAGTTCCGCGAATCGGGATCAGGCTCACCCGAGAGCGTCCTGGCAAGCCCCGTCTTCGCGGACCCCCTTCGCCGCGAGATACTCGTGCAAACTGCTGAGGGCTATCGCTTTGGCGATCTTCGCTGGACGCCTTCGCCCCGCGTGAACTTCGAACCTTTGAACATTCCAACGAACATGGACGATCCGGCGATCGATCAAGCCGCTGCGCAAGATAAGCGATTCGCAGATTTTCTATATTGGTCGCGATATCCGTTCGTCGTGATCGAACCATCTGAGTGCGGCACACGGGTCACGATCGGCGACGGCCGATACAGCCGACGTCCTGACAGCGGGCCTTTCAGCACCAGCGTTCTGCTTCGCGAAGCAGGAGTTGCCGACGACCCAACAGAGCAATGCCCGTAATCTCGCGCCGCGCGCGCTGTCCTAAAGTCTATATCGGCAACACCCTGCGTCTGCCTGTCTCCAAACCTTTCCAACGCCGCACATCTCGTGCAACAATATCCGGAACATTCCGCAACGCCCGGCGTGAATCCGAACCATCAGCAGTAAAGGAGAAGTCGATGAATAAACTTGCCCCCGCGATCCTTCTGGTATTTGCATTTGCCGCCGCGGCCTTCGCACAGACTCCGCCCCCGCCCGTTTATCAGCCGCAGCAGGGCCCGCCGGAATATCGCGGGCCGGTGATCAGCGCACCGCACCCTGATCCGGTTCAAAACATCTCGAACCGTATGGATACGCTCAACATTTCGGTCGTGAGCCTCAGCCGAATACTTACGGAGTTTGTGGAGAAGTTCGCGGCAGTTGGCAGCACGTCTTTATCTGAACGGCAGCAGAAGATAGTCATGGCGATGGAGTTGCTTGTGCGTGCCGAAGAGCGTGTGGCAATGCTGCAGAAACATCACATCGACCTGACCGAAAAGCTTGACGCGACCCGCAACCGCCTTGCTCAGGTCGAACGCGACCTACGCGACGAGAGCATCGACCGCGGAGTCGCCTTCCAAGGCACCACCCGCGCCGAAGAGCTACGCGAAAGCCGCCGCCGGGAGCTGAACACAGAACGCCAGAGCCTAAACACGCAGATCAACACGATCCAAACCGCCGTAAACCAAACACAACGCGACCACGAAGAGGCACGCCTCTTCGCCGACCGCCTCCGCCGCTCCGTCCTCCCGAGCATCGAGGATGAACTCAGCGATCTATAAGCTGGCGATGAATGACGGGCGTCGCTAAACGCGAATGCGTTGAAAGCCGCTGAACTCCAAACCGAGCGCAGCGGCTTTCAATGTCTGAATTTCGTTTCACCCCGAACTTGTTGCAGTGGGGCCAAGAAGCCGATAAAGCTCTTTTGCGGGCAAAATGATCGTCGCTGGCGGGGTGCTTAGTTCTTACCCGGTCGGCGAAGTTGGCCACGGACCGCCCCCGGCGGAAACTCAGGGTTGTGCACGTTCACATAATACAATTCCGGATTTCGGCGAATGGACATGATCAATGACGCCTCAACCGACCTGCAGCCCGACGAAATGCCATCCGCGCCCGGTCCCGACAGATCCACAACTACGGGTCCCGCCGTGTTGATATCACCAAAGTGAATATGTGCGGCAGAGGCAGGCAGCTGAATGTCTGTGACCATTATCGACCAGCAGACAAGCCCGCGGCCCTGATTAAGCGTGATAGTCGCGGTTCCCTGACCATCCGGGTCACCCGGACCGGGTACTTCCGCGTCGCCCGTAAGGGTCGCAAATAAAGGCGCTCCGGCGCGTTCCCCGTTCTCGCCGCCACGCTGTGCGAAAGTAGTTCCTGTTACTGCTAATAGCGTGATCAGCAGCGAATATACCATTATTGTTCTCTTCATTTCATTATCTCCTTGTTCGTTCAAGGCCTGTCGGTCGGCCACTTAATTTCAGACATTGTGCAGAGGGTCTGTGAGTTCGGCCCTTTTCACAACATCGATGTGCAGTGTCGTTTTGCAGCCCTCGACCACGCCTACACTGCAACGCAATTCCGCAAAGAACTCTATCGGCTTGCCTAGGCTTTCGCCGCCTTATCGATAACAGATGCAAAAAACATCGCGATCCGCCAAAAATCAAAATTTACAAGCTGAACCCCCGGCTACGTTGGCTTTAGCCAACGATGTCGCATCGGGCACTTATGCTGTAAGTAAAACCCGTAAGAGCCCGATCGCCCCACCGGCGAGGATGACTGTGAGGACGTTTACCTTCAGTTTATACAATGCAACAAATGCCACCGCGGCCAGCAGCAAGGCGAACACATCGGGGCTGGCGGCGAAGCCGGCGGGAAATATGACGGCGGTGCCGAACACCAGCACCAGATTCAATATCACACCGACGACTGCCGCGGTCACGCCCGAGAGTGCACCGTTCAGAAACTTGTTGCCCCGCAGTACCTCTATGTAGGGCGCGCCGACGAAGATAAATGCAAAGCACGGCAGAAACGTGACGTATGTTGTGACAAGTGCGCCGAGCACTGCGGCAGCCGCAGGGTCCATTGTGCCCGGGTTGTTCCAGCCTGCGATAAAGCCGATGAACTGCAGGACCATTATCAGCGGGCCGGGAGTCGTTTCCGCAAGAGCGAGTCCGTCAACAGCCTGGCCCGGTGTCAGCCAGTTATAGGGTGCGGCCGTTAGCGCCTGGGTGGCATAGGCAAGCACGGCGTATGCACCGCCGAACGTTACGAGCGCCGCCTGAGTAAAAAATGTATATTCCCTTACATGAAGGCTGCCAAAGCCAAGCCATGAACCGAGAGCGACGAGCGGCACGAACCAAAGCAGCAGCCCCACGGCGAGCACAACAACGACGCGCCGCGAGTTTGGACGCGTGTGGGCCGGAGCCGGCCCGTCATCGTCAATAACTGTCCGACGCGGGGCTTGAGCGCTTTCATCAAAGGCGATCGGCGGCTTTTTCTTGATGAGGAACCTTTGCGGCGCCAGCCTTGCTCCGACAACCCCTACGATGGCCGCACCGATGACGATCAGAGGAAAAGGAACCCCGAGAAAATAGATAAAAATAAAGGCGGCTGCCGCAATAACAAAGTGAGCACTTCCGCCCAGGGCCTTGCCGCCGATCTTAAAGATAGCCTCAACTACGATCGCAACGACGATCGGCTTAAAACCCTCAAGCACTCCGGCAATGACCGGCATGCTGCCGTAAGCAACATAGATATATGAAAGGCCGAGCAGAATGAAAACCGAAGGAAGAACGAAGAAAACGCCCGCGACAATGCCCCCCCACGTTCGGTGCATAAGCCACCCAATATAGATCGCAAGCTGCTGCGCCTCAGGCCCCGGCAAAAGCATGCAGTAATTCAGGGCGTGAAGAAATCGTTCATTCGAAAGCCAACCCTTTCGCTCGACACATTCGCGGTGCATTATGGCTATCTGCCCGGCCGGCCCGCCAAATGAAATGAATCCCAGCTTGATCCAAAAGCGCAGAGCCTCAGCAAAAGGGACCGCGGCAGGCCGGTGTGCGGCATCATCAACTTCCCCATCGGCCCTTACATCGATTTGATCGGGCATAGCTCCTGACCACTGCCTTCTGCCTTCTGTCTACTGCCTTCTGTGCCGAGCGCGATACCCTAGACCCAGCTGCTGAAATTCGTCAGGTATACCGAGCTTTTTCAGCCATTCATGAAATTCCACATCGCTTGCAAATCGTTCCTTCAAAAGATGCAATAGCACTTTATCGAGGTGTTCCCGCTTAACGGTCCTCCAGTACTCATAGTCCGAATCCCCCCAAACCGCCTGGACAGTATCGCCGCGATCATAACCCTCAAGCACCAAATGCTCGTCGCCATCTATATAAGCAGTCAGACGGCTGCTTCCCCCGGCGGCCGTGGTTTCCCGCAACACAACTATCTCACCCTTGTGCTGCAAATCATTCCTATCCGAAGGATCGTCATCAGCATTGCCTTCGGTCACATTTTGCAATTCAGCATCAGACATATCGCCCCTTACTATCCGCCGTCCCCTATCAGCTCCTTTAACCCCGCGATGCGGTCGAACGCATCCTCTAGCCTTTCAAGCTTTCTCGGCGCCCCGTAGTAATTCTCCACCCTCTTTCGCCGCCCTTCCCATTCAAAACTGGTGACCGTCGTAGGAAAACAGCTGACCTCCGCCGTGTACAAGCTCTTCAACGAAAAATAATCCGCCTAACAAACGCCCCGATCAGCTCACGCACCTTCGCTTCAGATATCCTATGCCGCCGCTCCCCCTCAACCTCTACAAACATCTTCCCCCTATAAACCACCGTCCCATCCAAATAAATCTCCGCCGAATAAACCGGACACATCCCATTACACGCCCCCCGATTGATCGTAATCACCGGCCCCTCCCCGTTCAAACTCATAACCCTCCTAACGTTGGCTCACAGTGTATTCGGCGATCGTTCCCAAGCATCCGCTCGAAGTTACTATTCGGCCTGAGTTCACCCGGCTCACGCGTAGACAGGTCACCTCAACTCTTTCACTTCTCCTTCGTGTTTTCCTTTTCTGCGTTCACCCTTAGTTTCCCGATTCCAGATTCAGGCAACAATCGATCTCACCCCACCCACGATTCCGACAATACCTCGGCTTGTTGTAGGACTAATTCTATGGCTTCTTCGGCCTTGTCGGGCGGGTATTTATACTTTCTAAGGATACGTTTGACCATCAGCCGCAGCCGGGCACGCACGGTTTCGCGAACGGCCCAGTCGACCGTAGTGCTGCTG
>JACDAK010000336.1 GCA_013695495.1 Blastocatellia bacterium
GCGTAATTCTGGGGGTTCGGGAAGCTCACGGCTATATTCTAACGCATTCGCCGCGGTTCATTACCAACCGGTAAGGGGCCGCGTCAGCGTCGCCGGAGCTCCCGTCAGCGTCGCCGGAGCGTCCGTCAGCGTCGCCGGAGCTCCCGGCAATGTTGCCGACACCTGCCGCTAGACGACCTGCTTCTTCCACTTGCCGCGTTTGAACAGCAGCGCTGAGACGACGGCGAGCACCGAGAATGCGATCGATATCGCCCAAAATACGCCTTGCGGGCCCATGTTGAAGTTGTACGCCAGGATGTAAGCGAGCGGGATCTCGAACATCCAGAAGACGAAAAAGTTCAGGTAGGTGGGCGTAACGGTGTCGCCGGCTCCGTTGAATGAGCTTTCCATCACCATCCCGAGCCCGTAAAGGGCGTAGCCGTAGCCGATGATCCGCAGGCAGTCTTTGCCGTAGGCGAGCACGGCGGGATCGGTGGTGAACACGCTGATCACCGCTTCCGCGAAGAAGACGAAACCGATCCCGATGGTGCCGAGTAGGACTGCGTTGAGCGCACCGGCGGTCCAAACGGTGCGTTCGGCACGTTCGGGTTTGCCGGCGCCGAGATTTTGGCCGACAAGCGTGGCCGATGCGTTTGCGATGCCGGCTGCGAGCAGGATGATGAAAACGATAACGCGAAGCCCGATCTGATATCCGGCTATCGCGAGGCTGCCGAAGCCCGCCATGATCACGACGAGCGCGCTCCAACTTACGGTGGAGATGAGAAACTGCAGCACCGCCACGGACGAAAGCCGGATAAGGCTCCAGATCAGCTTCGGATCGAACCTCCAGTGAGCGCGGCGGATCTCGATGCGGCCGCCGTTATCGCGGAAGAACAGCGCCCATGCGGCATAAGCCACGCCGATGCCGCGGCCGATCACGGTTGCGACCGCCGCACCCGTTACGCCGAGTTCGGGAAAGAACCCAACTCCGAAGATAAACAGCGGGTCGAGGATGATGTTCAGGCCGTTGGCGACGATCAGAACGCGCATCGCGATGGCTGCGTCGCCGGCGCCGCGAAAGATCGCGTTCAGTAAAAAGAGGAACACGATCACGGCGTTCGTGCCCATCATTATCTGCATGAACGGCGTGCCGAGCTCGACGACCGACGCTTCAGCGCCGAGAAGGCGGAGAATATCGGCCGCGAACACGACGCCGGGCACGGCCATAACGATCGAGACGAAGATGCCGAGATAGATCATGTGCGCCGCGCTGCGTGCGGCGCCGTCGGGATCTTTTTCACCGATGCGGCGAGCGACGGTTGCGGTCGCACCGATGGCGAGGCCGACCGCAACAGCGTAGACAAGCACGACGATCGATTCGGCGAACCCGACGACGGCGATCGCTTCGGCACCGAGCTTTGCGACGAAGAACGTATCAACGATCGCGAAAACGGCTTCCATCGCCATCTCGAACGTCATCGGGATAGCGAGAATGATGAGGCCGGCGATGATCGAACCCTGAGTGAAATCGCGATCAGTCCCGCGGACCGCTTCGCGCAGAACTGAGCCAACTGTATTTGTCTCCGCCATTTCAACAGGCGGACGAACTCCTTCGATAGACATGATACGAACCTAATTTAAAACGAGATAAAGGCACGAAAGTGCCGAGGGCACCCGATCGGCTCCGCATTGCACGAGACCGGCGGGCGGCAACAAAGCGGCAGAATCAGGCAAGACGTATTCGGAGTATTCGCATAATTTTAAGAATCTAGCACAAACGTCGGCCGAAAGTGAAGCTATAATTCATCCTATTCTCCGTAGTTCTGAATTTTAAGTCGCGGGAATATCGGCAGAAAGGACGAGCGGGTTTCAAGCATCGTGCGCATGGCAAACGGCACCTAATTTAAGGTTACTGTTCACTGATGACAAAGTTTTCCAGACGACAATTTCTTTCTTCGCTCGGTGTCGCCGTCGGCGGGTTCGCTCTCGCGCGTTCGGGTTTTCCGGCATACGGCGGTGAGCGTGCGTTCGAGTTTTTGGTGATCGGCGATTCGCTGGTGTGGGGCCAGGGGCTTCGCGAAGATCAGAAGTTTTATACCGCGACCAAAGCCTGGCTTCGCGATGACGTTCTCGGTGGCCACCCGGTTAACATGAATGTCCATGCCCATTCCGGCGCAAGCATTATGCTGAGCGAAGAAGAGGCCAAAGCATTCGTCAGAGCCGAGATCGCTAAAGACCTGCAGTTCTATCCGGAGATCAATCTTTCGTCGCCTTCGATAAAGACGCAGGTCGATGTCGCCCACGCCGGCTATTCCGACCCGACGGCGGTCGGTCTAGTGCTGCTGTCGGGCGGGGTGCCGGAGGTCGGGACCTCTAACATTATCAATCCGTTTCGGGATAACGATTCGCTCCGTGCTGATATCGAGAAGTATTGCTACGGCCATATGAAGCAGCTTTTGGAACGTACCGCGGTTGCCTTTCCAAACGCGACCCTGGCACTTGTCGGATATTACCCAATCATCACCCGGCACACGCCGATGAAGCGGATCGTCAACGACGTGCTCGCAGTATATAACTGGCCAAGATGGACTCGGCCGTTGGTGAATAATCGCGCTAAGCGGATCGTGTGGCGGCGTTACCGGGGGCGGATGATCGAGCGTTCGCGGATCTGGTACGAAGATTCGACGAATTATCTCAACAAGGCAGTTGATGACGTTAACGCAACGCTGGGAGCTGACAGGATCGTTTTTGTCCCCACCGGATTTGGCGAAGAGAACGGCTACGGCGCCGAAAAGACTTTTTTGTGGCATGTTGGGAAAGGCGGAGCGGCAGCGGATCCTATGAGATCGGTTAGGGTCGAAGAGTGCCGCCCGACCCTTGACGAGCTGCGTCGGCGAACTGAGCTTAAATACCGCACACGCGTCTGCGAGCTGGCAAGCATCGGGCATCCGAATATTGAGGGTTCGGCAGAGATAGCTGCGTCGATCCGACGGACACTGCGGCCGGTGCTGGAGCGGAAAGTTTCCAACCTTTAACGAAATCTATATACTCTAAAGTTCTTATGAAGATCGCGGTGGCAATGAGCGGCGGCGTCGATAGTTCGGCGGCAGCTGCGTTATTAAAGGAGCAGGGGCACGAGCTTGTCGGCTTTACGATGCAGCTGTGGAATCAGCGGCGGAACATCAATGTCGATGAGCACGGTGATCCGCTGCCGTCGCGCTGCTGCTCGCTTGATGATGTTTATGACGCGCGCCGCGTGGCAGAGTCATTGGGCTTCCCGTTTTACGTTCTGAACCTTGAGCGGGAGTTTGAAGAGTCGGTCGTCGAACCGTTTATTCAGAGCTATCTCTCGGGCGAGACGCCGATACCGTGTGTCGCGTGCAATTCGCGGCTGAAGTTCGCTTCGCTCGACCGCATGGCGCAGAGCCTCGGATGTGACAAGGTCGCGACGGGGCATTATGCCCGAGTTGAGTATGACGAGGCAGCGGATCGTTACCGTTTGCTGCGCGGAAAGAATCACTGGAAGGATCAGACGTATTTTTTATGGGAGCTGACGCAGGATCAGCTTTCGCGTGCATATTTTCCGCTTGGCGAGATGGAGAAGAGCGAAGTGCGCGACATCGCACGCGAGGCTGATCTATTCATCGCGGACAAGCAGGAATCGCAAGAGATTTGCTTTGTGCCGGACGGTAAGTATTCCGAATTCATCGACCGATATCTTGAGCACGAGGGACGCGGCAGCGAGCAGCCGGTGGCCGGTGAGATCGTGAACACCGCCGGCGAAGTCGTCGGTGAACACACCGGCATCCACCGCTACACAGTCGGCCAACGTCGCGGCCTCGGCATCGCACATGAGAAGCCGCTATATGTCGTGCAGATCGAGCGTGCGAAGAATCAGATCCTAGTCGGCGAGGCCGAGGAACTCGACCGCTCAGAGTTTGTCGTGACGGGCGTTAATTGGGTAGCGTTCGATGAACCAACGGAACCCGTACGTGCGCTCGTGAAGGTTCGGTACAGGCATGAACCTACTCTTGCCACGATCTATCCTGAAGTCGGCGAAGATAAGGACAGAAGTGTCGGAGCTCCTTTGCGGGCGCGAGTGGTTTTCGACGTACCGCAACGCGCGATCACACCTGGCCAGGCTACGATATTCTACGACGTAAAAACCGGCGACGAGGTTATCGGCGGCGGGTGGATCGTGAAGCAATCTTTCTCTTTGGATCAATGAGTGACGAAAACTGAACTTCGAAAGCTTTATCTGGAAAAGCGTCGTCAGACAGGTCCCGACGATGCAGCAGAATATAGATTGAAGATCGCTGCGTTGTTTTTAGATTTGCTCGACACGGGGAACTTCAAGGCTGTTCACTGCTTTCTTTCTGTTGCGAAGTCGAATGAGGTCGATACGTTGCCGATATTTGAGGGAATCTGGACTAAGTACCCGGCCGTTGAGACATACGCGCCGCGTTTAGCGGAGCAGCCCGGGGATATCGAATCTGTGAGGATCTCGCGAGAGACGCCGCTCATTGAAAACAGTTGGGGTATTCGCGAACCGGTCGGGTTGCCGGTTGCTGCGAGTGTCATGGACGTTGTAATTGTTCCGCTACTATGCTTTGACCGGGGCGGCCACCGGGTGGGGTACGGCAAGGGATATTACGATCGGCTGCTTGCCGAATGCCGTCCGGACTGCGTGAAGATCGGTCTAAGTTTCTTTCCGCCGGTAGAAGAGATAGGTGACCTTCACGGGGCGGACGTTCCCTTAGACCTCGTCATCACACCAAACGAGACATTTCGTTTCAGCTAGATACCTGTTTTGCTTTCAACAAGTCACGGATCTCTGTAAGGAGAACTTCCTCGGCGGGCGGCGGTGTTTCTGCCTCAAGACCACGGAAGATGCTGACGGCGTAGCGTGCGAGGAAGAACATTGCGAGGGCGACGATCAGGAAAGTGATGATGTCGTTGATGAATTGGCCGTACATCACAAGCGGAGCTCCGCTTTCGACGGCGGCCTGTATCTGCTCGGGAGTTGCGTTGGCCGGCGTGCTGCCGCTGAGATCCCAGAACTTTGATTTGAAATCAACGCCGCCGGTGAGAAGCCCGACGAAAGGCATGATGATGCCGTCCGTGAAGGTTCTTACGACAGTGGTGAACGCAGCACCCATGATGAACCCGATAGCGAGATCGAGAACGTTGCCGCGAGCGATAAACCGTTTGAAATCATTAAGCATAGTACCCTCCAAGGTGAAGTTAAGTATATGCAGAAGCTTACGTTGAATCAATAAGGTCTGGGCCGGCCGCGGATGAAACGAAAAAAGGCGGCACGAGGCCGCCCTTTGCTATGTAGAAAATTTACCTAAACCGTAGCGGATTCGCTTTTTTCGTCATCGTCGTCATCGTCGGCGGTCACGCTGTCATCATCATCGTCCGCGATGGAAGAAGACGAAGTACTGGAACTCGTACTCCCGTAGCTGCTGCTATATGAGGAGGACGGTGATTGGTAAGCCGGCTGTGAATTGGCGGCGGTAGATTGAGCTTCTTCTTTTTCGCGAGCACTTATCATGCTGCAGCTACCCTCGAGCAGGGCGCCGTCTTCGATGACAAGCTTTGGACAAGTGATGTTGCCGGCAACTTTGGCCGTGCGGCCGAGGTGGATCTTTTCGGTGGCAACGATGTCCCCCTTTACCGCTCCGTTGATGTTGGCGACGGCGACGGAAACGTTAGCGTCGACCTGGCCGTTAGTGCCGATGATAAGCGTTCCGCCATCAGATGTTACGGAACCTGTGAGATGTCCGTCCACGCGGAGCATCATCTGGAAATTGGTGTCGCCGTTGAGAACTGTGCCGTGCCCGACAAAGCCGCTCAAGCGGCCTTCCTTGATATCACGTGCAATGTTTTCGCTGTCGCTGACTACGCGTGCTCCTGAGCCTTGTTCGGTGGCGGGTGGATAAGCAGTAGCGGCGGTTTGGGCTTGATAGCCGAGTTCGTCTGATTGTTCCGGTTTGGAACCTCTTCCCATTCTAATCATTCGAGTTTACGCTCCTTTGTGGTGTTCTTTACTGAGGCGGCAGTTCGCACAGGAGAGGGCCTGAATCAAAAAGTTAAACGTGCCGAAATGTAAAATGGCTTAGCTGCCGTGTAACAATGATAAAACACCGAGAGAAGCGTGTCCACTGTTTTGTGTAAAGGATTGGAGATTGGGGTTGTCGCATGTCAAAATAAAGGTTTAGGAGGATGGAGAAGATTTGTTCGTAGAAACGAAGACAAAAACTAAGCTGCTCAAGAAGATGGGAAAGGCCGTCGCCGACTTCAGCATGATCGAAGAGGACGACAAGATAATGGTGTGCGTTTCCGGCGGGAAGGATAGCTATACGATGCTTGACCTACTGCTGGACGTTCAGCGGCGGGCGCCGATCAATTTCGAGATCTTTGCGGTCAACCTGGATCAGAAGCAGCCGGACTTTCCGGAGCATGTGCTTCCGGATTATTTGACGGATCTGGGTGTTAAATTCCGGATCGTGGAAGAAGATACCTACTCGATCGTTACGAAGCATATTCCGGAAGGTAAGACGTATTGTTCGCTTTGCTCCCGGCTGCGGCGAGGGATCTTGTATTCAACCGCCGTCGAAGAGGGGTGCACAAAGATAGCGTTGGGGCATCACGGCGACGACATTATCAATACCTTCTTGCTCAACCTGTTTTTCGTCGGACAGCTAAAGGCGATGCCGCCCAAGCTTCGTAGCGACGATGGCCGTAATACGATCATCCGGCCACTGGCATACTGTCAGGAGTCGGACATAACGGCGTACGCCGAAGAAAAGCAGTTCCCGATCATCCCGTGTAATCTTTGCGGATCGCAGCCTAACATGAAGAGGGCTCGCGTAAAGCGTCTGGTGAGTGATCTGGCCAACGAGATACCTTCGCTGAGAAGTTCAATATTAACTGCTCTAACGAATGTCACGGGTTCGCATTTGTTGGATAGTGAGCTTTACGATTTTGAGAATTTCGAACCCCTTGTCAAACGCATTCCCCTGGGACACGGCAGCTTAGAGAAAGAGCTCGATGCGGTATTTGACCACAGCGAGCCCGCGTTTGCGCCCGATCTGATGAAAACGGCCGGGCTCGAGACTGCCCGGCCCGCTTGATCATTTCAGCTTACGGGGTTTGAAAACATTGTCGTTGACCGGCACGTTGTGCTTCACGGATTTGATAGTCGTGACGACGTTTCCGTTACCTGCAGTGTTATTTGTTGTCTTGAACGGGACAATCACTCCGTCAACTTCGCGATAATCTTCGTACCGCACCGAGTAGGGCAGGCTGGTCGAGCTAGTGCTCGAAGGTATCACGCCTTCGCGACGGATCAGCAAGAATGTTTTCGCCGAATAGAATTCGATAAATTTCGTTCCGTTCTCTGGTTCGAATTCGACCGCGTAGCAGTCTTCCTCACCACATTTCACCGTCCTTATTATCTCGATCTTGTCGTAGTTCTGTCTCCAGTTGAGCGGCCCATAAAAGTCGGACGAAAGCCGAGCATCTTCGAGCCGTTTTCCAGAATAGCGACTGACGGGTGAAAAGCTGTAGAGCTGTTCGCCGGCTTTGCCGTCGAAGAACTCGTATCCGGTGGCGATCGCCTTGCCTAGTGCTGTAAGCGTAAGTTCGGACGCGGAGAGATTCGGCGCCTTAGCGTACATTGTCGCGGTCGCCTTGATGCCCTGCTGTTCGAGATCGATCTCAGCAGTCGCTACACGCGATGTCAGCTTGCGTAGATTATCTTCGCCGCCAATGGCAGCAATGTGTTTGCCCATCAGTTCGTCGACGGTCATTTCGATCGCGGACGCAGTTAGCACCTTAAACGTAAATTCTCCCTCCGGCTGGCTCACCACGACTGCTTCGAGCGTGCCGTCGACGGAGCGTTTTGCGCGCATTGTGTAGGTATCCGGCAGCGGCGTGAGTGCGTATTGTTCGCCCTCGCCTTTCGGAGTTAACGCATAGGGGGGCTGCCCCGGCAGAACGAACGACACCTTCCCTTCGTGCTCCTTTATCTCAACGATGACGGAACCTTGCGGAGCTGAGTAGCGGCCGATGAGTTCCTTTGCCCGTCCCTGGCTTACGGGCCCGTCGCCCTTAACGCGCGGCAGCGTGTAATTCCCGTGCGGCTGTTCAAGGTAGATCTCGTTGTCGCGGAAGGTGATAAAGAACCCATCGGGAGCACCGGTCATCCTGAACCTGCCCGGGCGCGTATTCTCCAGGACATACGTCGGCTGATTCGGGGCGAGTGCGACCAACTTGCCGTCCTGCATTTTCACCTCTATATCAAAGCCCGCCTGCTGGAAACGGTAGCGGCCGACCTCGTTTCCCGGAGCAGCGACCGGACCGTCCGGCGCTTTCGGTTTGCCGAGAATGTTTTCCCAAACAATAGGCATTAACTCGTTTCCGAGCGTGGAACCAGTCACATTAGTCAGCATCACGAACCCGAGATTCTCCTCCGGGATCATCGCGACCAAAGCATTAAATCCGTCTATGTTGCCCCCGTGTTCTACCACGGTCTTCCCGTTCCACTGCCTGATGAACCAACCGAGGCCGTAATTGACGGTGCCGTTCGGGTTAACTTTCATCTGCGGCTTAAGCCATTCGGCAAAGCTCTCTCCTGAGACGAGTCGCTTGCCGTCAACGGTTCCGCCCGCGAGGACGAACTTGATCCATTTGGCCATGTCGCGTGCCGAGGAATTGATCGAGCCTGCGGGTGCGACCTGTTCGAGCGCGCGGAATGGCAGACGTTCCGTTTCTTTCGTATCGAAGTTGTAGCTGTAGCCGAAGGAGTAGTCCTTTGCTTTTTCCATTTCGCTGATCGACATAACGCTGTTGGTCATGCCGAGAGGCTTAAAGATCTTTTCGGGCACTACCTTTTCCCACGGCTTCTTTTCGACCACTGCCACGACCTCGCCGGCGGCGGTGTACATCAGATTTTGATATCCGAACTGCTCGCGAAGTTTCGCCACCGGCTTGGCCTCACCGGCGACCCGTATCAGCTCCTGTCGAGTAAGCCTTCCGGAGATCATCGCGATATCCGTACGATTCAGCCCTGACGAGTGCGTCAAAAGGTCCCGGATCGTGATGTTCTTGTCTGTCTCAGGATCAGCCATTTTGAAATACGGCATCACCGTCCGCGGAGATGCGTCAAGCGAAAGCTTACCCTCATCGTGAGCCATCAAAACTGTCAGCGCGGTGAACGCCTTGGTCGAAGATCCGATCGCAAACTGCGTATCCGGCGTGACCGGGACCTTCTTCTCAAAATCTTTGTAACCGAGGCCTTTTAGATATATGACCTGGCCGTCTTTTATGATCGCCAGCGACATGCCGGGGATTCCGAGTTCGGCTCGGCGAGCCTCGACTTTTGCTTCGATGGCGGCAAGGGCCGCGGAGTATTTATCTGCGGACGATGCGGTTGCCGTGCCGCCACCTTGAGCATTACCGACCAATGCAAAAGGAGCGCCAAGAAGCGAGAACGCCAAGACGAGTGACAGCGAAAGGTGCAGAAATCTTTTCATAAGGGTTGAGTCTCCGACGAATGTTTCCAAGTTATACGCCTATCTGGCTGGGAAAGTTTACCTTTGACGAGTCGGCACCTAGCCCGGACTCGGAGTATCATTGACCATGCTTTCCAACGATCTTCATATTGAAGCGACGATAAACTTGTATTACGACCTGCACCTGCCCGAGGGCAAAAGCGGCCCGCTACCGCTTTTGATCGCGGTACACGGGTATGGCGCGCATAAGCGTTATATGATGCGCGAAGCCTTGCAGGTCGTTCCTGACAGTTTTGCCGTGGCGTCGGTCCAGGCGCCCCATCAGCACTTTCGCAAGACAGATGACGGTTACAAGGTTGGTTTTGGGTGGCTGACCGAGCATCGGCCGCACGAATCGGTCGAGCTACATCAAAAATTTCTGCTGGATCTGATCGAGAAACTGGCTGGCGACGGCAAGATCGACCCGACGCGAGTTTATCTCTACGGATTTTCGCAAGCGGTCGGCATTAACTTTCGCTTCGCTTTCACGCATCCCCACACCCTAGCCGGAGTTGTAGCGGTCTGCGGCGGGATACCGGGCGACCTTGAAACCAATGCCGACTATAACGCATTTGACGCTCCGACACTCTACATTTACGGCGATGATGACGAGTTTTATGCGCTTGAGAAGTTTCGCGAATTCGAGTCGAAACTCGCGGAGCGGTTGTCGAATCTCACGGCGAAGCAATACTCGGCCAAGCACGAGATCACCGACGAAATGCGTGCGGACATCACAAAATTCTTCCGAACGGCAGCAAAATAGCGTATATTCCCTTTCATGATCTTTGTTCGTGCCCTTACCTAGTTGATACTTTTTCTTGTCCGATCGCCAGTCACGGGCAGAGACAAACCACGACGCCTGGAATCACACTTTATGACGAGGGGCGAATCAGTGCGGCTGTCAGTACACTGCGAGCGGAGTCCACCTCGGACTCCGGAAAGAAGAATCCCGATATCTTCAATATTCTTGGTATGTCCCTCGTTAAGTTGGGCGATTTCCCCTCAGCGGTGGGTCCCTTTGAGCGGGCCGTCAAGCTTCGCCCCGGCGATGACACGATGCGCACAAATTTGGCTTTCGCTTATATTAAAACCGGGCAATCGGCTAAAGCGATCGGCCATCTGAGCCGTGCTATTAAGATCGACGGAACGAATGTTAATGCATATCTTCTCAGGGCGAGAGCGTATACAAATACGGTAGATTCAAGCCCGCTGAGGCAGATTTTGAGCGGGTCGCCGAACTCGCGCTCGTTAGCTCCACGGGCCTCACACTGAGGGCCGAGCTTCACTACATGATCGCAGCCTATAAGGACGCACCCCTGTCGAAAACCGCTGAACGATTACAACTCGCCGCCGAAACTTTGGCTATCGCCGTTAACGAGTGCGCTAACCCCTCAGAATGCGACGGGATGAAATTGCGTTTAGAGGCGCTTCGACTCGTACGGCAGGTCGAGTACAACTTCGCTCTTTATTGATTACCCAACACAATGCTGCGGACCTCAATACGATCCGTCATTCCTTGGGGAAGCACGACGCGGGGCGCCTCTTCGCCGTTATCGTTTCGGTCGAGTGCGATCTCGATATCGCCGGCAGCTAGTCCTAGCACCATGCTTCTCGGACCGAAAAGCACTACAGTGGCACGCCTGGCGGAAAGGTCATTGATCGGAAGCAGAAAGATGCGTTCCGTCCGCTGCTCGCCGATACGGAAGGCTACATCAACGGCTGCTTCCAGCACTGTGATGCGCGGGTTGTCGATCGTGAGCGGAACCTGCTCAGCAGTGAAATCGGAATCTCGGCCGGAAAGGTCCACGGCCTCGGTTGGAATGCTGGTCACGGACCTGACGAAGCTTGAGGGGCCGCGAACACGGACGCGCCCGGGCTCTATGCTCTGCGAATAAACTTCATAACCGGAAGCGAGGACTCCTGCAGTATCGACGCTGATGTCAACTTCTTTCTCCTCAACCATTTCCAGGCGCACGGCGATTCGTCCCGGCTGGACCTCGTCGAGCCGAACGCCGGTGGGTAGATCGATCGACACATTCTCGGGCCGGAGTTGAACGACGCGGTCGCCCAGCGGAATGCCGGTGAGGTCGACGGAGAGTACGAGGTCGTTTTTGTTGATCTGGTCGATGCGGCGGCGGTCACCGGTGATGACGATGTCCACTTCCTGGATGGGCGTGTTCGTGAGTTCGGTGTCGCTGGCAAACCGTAAGTCAAGCGGAATGCCGCGCATTCGGGTGGTAGTGGGCGTACTGAGGCCGGTCACACCCAGCCATAGCGAGAACGTAACGACGAGCGCAACTACCTTGATCAGCCAGTCTTCGAGAAAGATCTTGCGAAGTAACTGGCTAACGAGATTTTTATCCGGCAGCCTTTCCTGCCATTTTCGTGTTTCGAGATTCATCCAATTCTATCCGATCGGAGCCTCCGTCTCGGCTTCTTTAAGTTTCCGCATTTCCGCCTTTTTCGACCGCTCGATCGGAACGCCCATAGCCTCGAGCAAGAGACGGCGAAGCTTCGCGGTGTCTACATTGCGGGTCACGCGTCCGCCTTCGACCCAGGTTATAAGGCCCGTCTCTTCGGAAACGACGATCGAAATAGCGTCGGTCCCCTCGGTGATGCCGATGGCCGCGCGGTGTCGGGTGCCGAGTTCCCGAGAGATCTCGGGGTTTTTCGTCATCGGTAGAAAAACCGCCGCAGCGGCGATCCGTTCATCCTTGATCATGACGGCTCCGTCGTGAAGCGGCGTTGACGCGTCGAAGATAGTAACGATAAGGTCGTAGCTGATCACAGCGTCAAGCTGAACACCGGCGTCAATAAAGTTTCGCAGGCCAACAGCTCGTTCAATGACGATCAGGGCTCCTGTTTTCGCGGTCGCGAGGGTCGTGACCGCAAGTACAAGCTCGTCATAGACGCTGCCGCCGAACTGGCCGCGCTGGCGGCGAAGCATCGGTATGCGGACCCGGTTCGCGAAGTACATCAGGGCTTGTCGAATCTCAGACTGGAACAGAACGATGACCGCGAACGGCAGCAGGACGACGGCCCAACGAAGAACGAACTCGAGTGTCGCGAGCTGCTGCGATATCGAGAGCCAATAAAGAAGAGCAAGAATAACGATACCTACGAGAGTCGGTACGGCACGTGTTCCGCGAAAAAGCTTAAGGACAACGTAGACAATAGTGAACACCAAAGCGAAATCGAGCAGGTTTCGCACCGTGTTCCATGCCGGGATGTATTCACTAAAATCCATTAAATTTAGCGGGTGAGCGTCGGCGGGCTCTCGCGCTTCCTAGAATATCACACCCGCATTTGCCGACAGTTCATCTCGTTTCCGCTGTCTGCAAAAAACCCACGAGCTTACCCGAAGTGTCGAGCACCCCAACGGCGCCGATACCGTTACTACGCATCAATTCACGTGCTTCAGGAAGAGGCGTACCTGTTTCTACAAAGTGTTCATGCTCCACAGGTTTCATCACGTCGCGGACAAGAGTCGTCGCCCAATCGCGCTGCTCGATGTGCTTAATGTCGGTTAGAAGGAGCATTCCGTAAAGCTGCCTGTCCCTGGCGACCGGGAAAACCGCTTGCCGATACATAGGAAGAATTTTTTCGATGAAATCGTGCAGCGACGAGTCGGGTGACGGAGCAATCGGCAGCATCATCACGTCTTCGACAGCGGCGACGCGCATTTCACTGACCTCCCTGATAATGTTTTTTGCCGAATCAAAAAGAAAAATGCCGACGACTATCGCCCAAAAGCCGATGAAAAATTCCTGGCGGAAAACGGCTATGAAAACGCCGAAAAAGATCGTAACAACGGCAATCGCCTGGCCATAACGGCCGGTTAGGATGGTCGCCTCGTTAAGATCTTTGCCGGAGCGCCAGAGATACGCACGCAGTACCCGTCCGCCGTCCAGCGGATAGCCGGGGAAAAGGTTGAAAACGGCGATGAGAAAATTTCCGACTGCTAGCGTAAGGCCAACGACGACCAGAACGCCGATACCCGCCGAACTCGCTGCTGCCGCAAGCAGGGCAAAGATAACGGCGAGGATGAAGCTTGCTCCGGGGCCCGCGATGGCAATTCGAAACTCGGCACGCGGAGTTTCGGGCTGATGACGAAAACGGGTGAGGCCACCAAAAGGGTGCAGAACGATCTCAACTACCTCCAGCTTTTCCGTGCGGGCAACAAAGGCGTGGGCGAATTCGTGCAAAAAAATCGAAAGAAAGAAGACGGCGGTTGTGACAAACCCGAGCAGGAGGCTAACAAAGAGGTCATTTACAAGCTGATCAATGCTTGCCGCTATGACCATTGAGAGCAGCGCGATGACGAAAAGCCATCGGACGTCGGCTCGCACCGGAATACCCGACACGTGCGCCAAGACGAACTGCCGCCTGAAGCTTTCGAGAAACTGCATAATGTCTGACGGGAGAGGAAATCGTTAGCGCGACGGCGCGACTATCAGCTTTCGGTTCGCGTGGATGATCAAACCCTCGCGACGCGATGTGACCTCAATATTTCGCGTTCCTGACTGTTCGCGAAGCGGGATCTTCGGCGTGTACGTTATCAGATAGCTCGAATCTATCATCCGGGCCACGGTAGCCGTTTTCTCGATCATCTCGTCGGTGCTTTCGGGCACGATAATGGTCCCGTTAGAGCTTTCTGCGATGTAGATGAGATCGAGTTCGCTGGCCTCAAGGTCCGCCTTCCGATTACGCATCCGTTCGAGATGTTTGCGGTCCACGCTGATGGTCGGTCCGATCTTCGGCGCCTGCCGTTGATCTCGAACGCCTTGCGGGAGTTGGGCTACGACCTCATCGGGCATCGCTTTCGGAACGGGCGCGTTGGTAATGCTCTTGGTACGCGGCTCGATGTCGGTCGCTTCCATTCGGGTATAACTGAGAACGTGTACGTTTATGTCGGTTCCGAGAATGCGCTGGAGTGCGGCGCGGCGTTCGGTGCGGTCGTTTGTGCTGTCGGTGCCATCGCTGATCAACACGAGGTGCCGATTTTCCACCTGGTCGTTCATAAGGAATGACCGCGCCAGCTCGAGCGCCTGTACGAAAACAGAGCGTCGGCCGAAGTTTGTGCGGTTGATGGCGGCTATAGCTTCGTTTCTATCGGTCGTCCATTCCGCTACGATCTCAGCTGTGTCGCCATATTGAAGCACGGCAACCGGGTTCTCGAGACGCAAATTAGCGACGAGCGCTCGTGCGGTTTCGCGAGTGTGGCTCAAACTCTTGACCGAACGCAACTCGCCGCCGGTGTCCATCATTATCAAAACATGAGCGGGAATGCGGCGGACGCTGGTCGGCTGGTGAAGGATGTTGTTCTCAGCAATTACGAGGTCCTCGCCCGCCACGTCTCGGACGAATTGGCCCTCCATGTCGAATGCGATGACATTAATCTTAACTTCTTCGGTATCGATCGTAACCGGAGTATCGTCGGGCTCAGGGGTGGGGGTGGGTTGAACCCGACCGCTTTGACCCATGGCCGCCGCGCACAGAAATACGAGCAGCAGTGCGGTTACGAATGTTGTTCTAAGTACTGAACCCATCGAGATTTGGATGATGCGTTTACAGGCTCGGATGCTTTTTAACAAAATCGATCAGATTACTGACGTAAGAGCGAAAGTCCGGACACGATATCTTGTGCGGCGCTAACAGTTGGCTCGCCACGGTTGTGTCGTAGGTTTGCGACAAAAAGAAATACGGTACGGCCGAATGAGGCAGGCCGGTCAAACCGGGCGACATAGGCAGCATCAGCGAACGCTCAACCAGTGTGGCCGGCGGGCGAACGAACGACCCGCCTCCGGACATCGAACGTGCGATCTCGTCGAAAAGCTCGGCGGTTGTTAACGGTGCAGGATCGGCTAGGGCGATGGTCTTGCCAACGGCATCCTCATCCGCAGAGAGCGCGGAGATCGCGGATATGACGTAGTCAACGGGAACGAGATTGAGCCGAACTTCGTTGTTGCCGACATTGATGAACCGCAGCAGGCCCGGCGCCTTGCGTAAATAATGTATAAGGAAATAAATACCGTCGAATTTAGGCGTTTCGCCGGTCTCGGAATCGCCGACGACGACTGAGGGGCGATATATGGTGACAGGCAGCTCTTCTTTGAGTTGTTCAACTTCCGTTTCTGCCAGATATTTCGTCTCTTCGTAATGATTGCGAAAACCGGCGTCGTGTTCTAGTTCGTTCTCATAAACACGGCCGGGCCGCTTGCCGGCGACGTAGCACGTCGAAATGTAGTTATAGCGTCTCAGCCCCTCGAGGGAGCGGGCAAAATGGTTAACGTTTTTGGTGCCTTCAAGATTTACCTTTTCCGCGACATCTCGTGTAACCTCGAGGTCATATGCGGCGGCAAGATGGAAAACGTCGGTCGTTTCGTCGCGGATCACAGAGAGATCGTCTCTGTCGATGCCGAGGTTCGGGAGCGTTATATCGCCCTGTACGAGAGCAAAATTCTCAAGCGGAGAGCTAGAGCGTTCGGCGATCTGGCTGACCGCGGCTTTAGCCTGTTCGACGAAGGGCGGCTGGACGAGAAGGAAGAACTGGACGTCGCCTGCTGCGAGTCGCTCGACAAGCCGGCCGGCGATGAATCCGGGAAAGCCGGTCATGAAAACGGTTTTTGAGAACTCGAGCGGCATCGGTTTCAGTGTAGCGCAGGTTGGCGGGAGGACCTGAGCTGAAAGTTTTCCACATGTGGAAAACTTGTGCTACCTTTCGAAAAAGAAGCGGTTAGAAGCGAACCTGCAACAGAAAAGGTGACGGCCGAACGGAGCGATCTCGACGAAAAAGGCTGGGCGATCGTGCCATTCGACAAACTTGAGGGCACCGATCTGACGTATGAACAGACCGCTAACATTGCGCGCGAGCTGGACGCTGCCGGTGTGGCCGGGCTGTGCATCGTTACTGTCGAAGTCGCAAATCGCATCAGAACTCCAGAATGATCTTGCCGAAATTCGCATTCGATTCCATATAGCGGTGTGCCTCGGCCACTTCATTAGCCGGGAAAATCTTGTCGACCTCGGCTGTTAATTTGCCTTCATTAATAAACGGCATCAGATCGCGTTCGAACGACGCGACCGCTTCGGCCTTTTCATCCAGCGAGCGCGAACGCAAAGCGGAGCCGATCACTTTAACTCGTTTAGAGAGAACCACGCCAAGATCGATCTCTGCAACCCTGCCGGAAGTGAGACCAATGACCAGGACACGCCCTTTGTTAGCGATCGCTTTGAGATTCTCGGCGAAGTAGCCCGCTCCGACGAGATCCAGGATCACATCGGCCCCTGAACCTTCCGTTATCTCTGTTACGCTCGCGGCGAATTGAGCGCCGTCCGCCGTTTCGAGCGGGCGGTCGAGGCCGAGTTTCACTGCGCGGTCGAGCTTGTCGGCGGTGCGGGATGTGCCGATAACGAAAGCACCGTTTAGTTTAGCGATCTGCAAAGCTGCGAGGCCGACGCCGGAGCCGACGGCATGGATCAGCAGCCATTCGCCTTTGCTGATTTGGCCCTGCGTGACGATGGCGTCATGTGCAGTGATGTAAACTTCGGGGATCGCGGCAGCTTGAGCCCAGCTGAGGGTCGCCGGAAAAGGCACCCCGAGCTTTTCATCAACCAGCAGCAGTTCGGCCTGCGCCTCGCCGGCGGTGATGCCCATCACACGATCTCCGAGAGCGAATTGGTTGGCCGAGCTCCCGACTTCGACCACTTCGCCGGCGAATTCTAGGCCGGGTATGCGTTGGCTAACGCCATCGGGTGCCGGATAGAGGCCGCGGCGCTGGAGGATGTCAGCGCGGTTGAGGCCGGCGGCCTTAACACGAACAAGGATCTCGCTGCCCTTAGGCGAGGCAGGCGGCGGCGCATCGAGAAACTCGAGCTTTTCCGGGCCGCCAAAGTCAGTTATCGTAACGGCTTTCATTTCAGAGGGTTTCTCAAGCGCGTTTCGACGTCATTATCTTTCAGCGAATTGCCGGTTGCGCGCTGCAGGTCGGCGATGGCCTTATTGAGCTCAGTCTGCGCTCGTAGCTCAGTACTGCGCGCGGTTGTGAGAGCGGTTTGGCGTTCGAGAACGGCATAGATGTCAGACTGGCCGGAATCGAGCTTTCGCTGTTCCGATTCGTACTGGCGAAAGCTGTTTTCGCGGGCGATCGCTGCCGACCGAAGCCGGGCCTCAGCGGTGCGTACTGCTTGCAGAGCGTTACGGACCTCGACCTGGATGTTCTGTTCGATCTGTTCACGCTGAGTCTCGATGCGTTCGCCTTCGACCAATGTGCGGCCGAGCTGGGCGCGTGCGGTCTTGTCGCCGAAAAGCGGCAGATTTATCTGTACGCCGACGCGGAATGTCGGATAGCGGTTACTGAAAACTCCGCCATACGGGTTACCGGTAAGTGCATCAAGATTGGTTTGCTGCTGCTGGCAAGCGGGCGAATTCGGGTCCGTTTGGCACGGCAGCGGAAATGGCGCGGAAAAATCGGGATTTTGACTTCCGCCGACACCCGCGGACGTGTAGCCGGCGATCAGGTCGACCTGTGGCCGAGTTTGATCGCGATAGAATCGTCGGTCGACTTCGTTGATGTCACGTTGAACATTGATCAGCTCGAGCTCGGGCCGGTTTTCCATCGCGGATGCAAGTGCGACGGTTAGTGTTGTGGCAGGGGCGCGGAGATCGACCGAGTCAACAGGCGTAAGAGACTCGCCCCACATTCGGTCGTGACGGTTCGGCAATATCAGATTTTTGAGCGCGTTTTCAGTCTGGGTCACGACGTCGAGCGCTTCGTAGACCGATTGCTCGAACAAAGCGACCTGGGTTTCCGCGGCAACGATGTCGATGGGGGCGAGCTGTCCCTCTTCGACGAGGCGGCGGTTGTGTTCAAGCTGTGTCTTGGCGTCGCGAACGCCGTCGCGCTGAACCTGAAGGTTTCTAAGTGCGAACGCGAGGTCCCAGTAGGCCCGCTGTACGCCTGCGATGATTTCAATAGAGCGCTGGCGAAATTGCGTGTCGGTCAGCGACAAATTCCGCTTTGCTATTTCGATCACACGACGCGGCTGGTCAAACCCGCGGCCCCTGAGCAGCGGCTGCGTGACGGTTACGCCTAGCCCTGCGTTCAATTGAGGGCTGAGGATCGAGATCGGGTTGTCGGTGGTGATGCGCTGGTTGGTCGATTCGGCCCGGATCACCGTTCCAAAATTTGGAATGTAGCCTTGAATCGCGGCACTGGTCGAAAGCGAGCCTTGGGTGAAGTCGCGGTTCGTGCTGAAGATGCTGACGTTCGGCAGAGTGGCTCGTTCGTAAATCGTGTTGCCGATAAGGCGCGGTTGATTAAAGCCTCTGGCCGCTTGAAGGTCAAACTCGGCGATTCGGACGTTCTTGCGCGTGACTTCGATGTCTTTGTTGTTTTCGAGGGCAAGCGCGATCGCCTCGCGAATCGAGATCGGCCGCTGGTCGGTCATGTCAACACCAACGCGCCCAAGGTCGGGCAGCTCGCGTTCGTCCGAGCGAAAATTCGGCGCAATGAACGGAACTCCCTGAAGCTCTTCGGCGGCCGTGCCGCTCGGATCAGTGTCGATCGGAGTTGGCGACGGTGTCGGGTCCTGCCCAAAAGCGCGCAGCACTCCGACGGCCGCTGTCAAAATTATGATTAGAAAAAATCGCGATAACATATAAATACTGCGGCCCGGCGGTCCGCCCTTATGAGTTAAGATCTGCCGATCACCGCCCCGACGACACTTGCAAAACGACGCCGCATGCCGCCGAAAAGCCACTCTGAGAACCTGCCGATGCGTCTGAATAGATGCATGTCGGAGAGGTCGTCGAAGATCGAATAGAAAACGGGCACTGCGACAAGCGTGAGCAGAAGACAGAGCGATTGTCCGCCGACAACCAGGACGCCGATTGAACGATTTGTTCCGGAACCGGCACCACTTGAAAGCACAAGCGGCATCATGCCGGCGACGAGTGCCAGCGTCGTCATCAAGATCGGCCGCAGGCGGTCGCGGTTTGCCTGAATGATCGCGTCGTAACGGTTCATGCCCTTGGCACGAAGGTTATTGGTATGATCGATCTGCAGGATCGCGTTCTTTTTGACGATGCCAAACAGCAGCAGCAGGCCAAGGCCCGAAAAGATGTTCACCGTCTGGCCGGCTATCAGCAAACTGACGATCCCAAATGGCACCGCCAACGGCAGCGTAAGCAAGATCGTGACGGGGTGAATGAATGATTCGAACTGTGCGGCCAGCACGATGTACATAAAGATGAACGACAACACGAACGCGAGAAAAAAGTAAAACAGCGCCCGGCCCATTTCTTTCGATTGCCCTACGTAGCCGGTGGTATAGGCTGCCGGCAAGTTCATTTGTGCGACGAAGCCGTCGATCTGCGACGTGATACTTGCGGCCGAACCGCCCGGCCTAGTATTCGCCAAAAGCGTCACCTGTCGCTGCCGATTAACACGCTCGATAGAGCTTGGTCCCGTCCCATCTTCGATATTCACAAGTCGGTCCAGCGAAACCCACCCGACCTTTGACGACGGCACGATCATCCGCCCCAAACCTTCCACGTCCGTTCTAAAGTTATTTATCGCGCGCACGACAACATCGAACTGCTGTGTGCCCTCGTTAAAAGTCGTCACATCCTGGCCGGCGACGAGCGTATTGAGCGCCTGAGAAACATCGCCGACCCTTACCCCAAGGTCAGCCGCTCGCTCGCGGTCGATCTCGAGCCGAACTTCCGGTTTGCCCGCGATCAGCGTCGAATCGACGTCAACCGCATCGGGAATTGTCTTCATTTTCTCGAGCAGCTGCTCGGAATAGACTTCAAGCTGCTTCAAGTCCGGACCTGCGATCAGGAACTGCACATTCGCGTTTCTAAACCCACCACCGGAAAACGCTGCCACCGGCTGTACCGCCGTCCGCAACTCTCCGGTAAAAGGCGCCAAGAGCTCGCGCGTCTGCATCATCAGATCTTCCTGCGATTTTGACCGCTCGCCTACGTCAGTGAGCTTCACATATATTGAGCCGCTGTTTACGACCTGATCCTGGCCGCCGCCAGCGGTCACGAGCGTATCCGTGACACCCGGCATCTGTCGTATCTGAGCGGCTATGCGTTCCATCTTCAGCGATGTTGCACCCAGCGAACTGCCTTCGGGAGCGCGGACAGAGACTTCGAATTGCGACTGATCGTCGACAGGAAGGAAATTCTTACCGACGAACATGAAGAGCGGATAGATCGAGAGAAAAACGAGAATGCAGGTTAGAACAATCAGCCAACGGTGAGCCATAGCAAACCGAAGCAGGGCAGTATAAGTGCTAAGAATGGCTCCGAACCAAACGGAATCCTTTGTTGAGTGCGAAATGGCCTCTTCCGCGGGCGGTTCAGGCATTCCGTCGTCGCCCGGCTCGGCCCAACCAGGATGCTTCGTCGCCGCTTTCTTTTTACGCTTTATAAGGCGAGCAGCGAGCATCGGCGTTAGCGTGAATGAAACTATCAGCGAAACGCCGACCGCAAATGACGCGGTGAGCCCAAAGCTGGACATGAAACGGCCGATAATGCCCTGCATAAAGCCGATCGGCACGAACACGGCCATGAGCGAAAGAGTAGTAGCAAGAACTGCGAGGCCGATGTCGCGCGTGCCTTCGATAGCCGCCTCGAAAGGGTCCATACCTTTTTCTTCGACAAACCGAAAAATGTTTTCGAGCACGATGATCGCGTCGTCGATCACGATACCGACCATCAAGGTGAGCGCGAGCATCGTGATGGAGTTCAGCGTATAGCCCATCGCATACATCAGCGCGAACGTCGAAATGATAGATGTCGGAATCGCGAGTGCGGCGATGAACGTCGAGCGGAAACTCCAGAGAAAGAAGAAAACGACGATCGACGCGAAGATAGAACCGAGGATCAGATGCTCTTCCAGAGCCGCTACCGAATTCTCAATGAAGATGGAGTTGTCGCCGATGATTCGCAGCTGATAGCCCGGCGGCAGTGTCGGTTCGATCTCAGCTAGGCGATCTTTGATCTCGCGTGCGACGGCAACCGTATTTTGGCCTGACTGCTTTGATACGATGAGCGTGACGGCCGGTTGACCGTTCAGGCGAGCCTCTGAGCGGATCTCTTCTGCTCCGTCTTCGACATGGCCGATATCTCGGACCTTGACCTCGTAGGTGCCGCGAGTTGCTACAATGACGTTCGCAAACTCTTCCGGACGCCGGATCCGGCCGAGCGTGCGGACACTGGTCTCCGTCTCGCCGCCATCGAGCCGGCCGCTCGGAAACTCGACATTCTGTACGCGAAGCGCGTTCGACACCTCGCCGGGGGTAACGTTATACGCACGAAGTTTGTCCGGGTCGATCCAGACGTTGATCTGGCGTTCCTGACCACCGATGATGGTGATCTGGCCGACTCCGTTGACCGATTCGATTCTCTCTTTGATCTCGGTTTTTGCGACCTGGGTGACGTCACGCAGCGATGTAGGAGCCGAGATCGTGATACGAAGGACGGGAGCGGCGTCTGTGTCTAGCTTGATGACGGTCGGCTGTTCGGCGGTTGTAGGGAGCCGCGGGATGACCGCCTGAACCTTTTGCTGTACTTCGTTAAAGGCAACCTCAACATCCTTTTCGAGCAGAAACTGAACGAAGACGCGCGAAACGCCTTCGATAGACGACGAACGAAGCTCATCGATACCGCTGATCGTGTTGACCGATTCTTCGATCAACTCGGTGATCTCGGTCTCGATCTCTTCGGGCGACGCACCGGGGTTGACGACCGTGACCGTCAGCGTCGGAAAGTCGATCTTCGGAAAGAGATCGACGCCGAGGCTAAAGAACGAGAACGTTCCAACGACCACCAGCGACAAGATCAACATCGTCGCAAAAACCGGCCTTTTTACACAAACTTCTGCTAACCACTGCATATCTTTATTTCAACGCTCCTACTGCCGGACGAAAACTCCGTCGCTAAGCAGGTTCAGGTTGCTGGTTGCGATCACGTCGCCCTCGATGACGCCCTGTTTCACCTGGATCATGTCGTTTTCAAGAAGCCCAAGCTGCACGAGCTGTTCGCGGACGGCACCGTCTTTTACGACAAAGACGCGGTGCACAGCTCCATCAGACCGCACGGCAGTAACGGGTATCATCACCGCGGGCTCGGGCTTCGACTGCGTGATCCGTACCGTAGCGAACTGACCGGGTTTAAGCAGGCCGTCGACGTTCTGGATCTCCGCTTCGACCGACAAAGTGCGTGACTGCTGGTCAAGGCTTGGAGCAATGCGGACAATGCGTCCGGCGAAGCTGCGGTCCGGGTACGCACTTGTCTGCACCGAAATGCCTTGACCGGTCGCTACTTTGCTAACATCCTGTTCGGAAACGTCAATGCGAACGCGAAGCGTTGACGTGCGAACGAGCGTCGCGATCTTTGCGTTAGGGGTATTAGGCGAAATGAATTCGCCGACCGACACTGCACGATCCGCTATATAGCCGCTGATCGGGGCACGGACGATGGTGTCTGCTACCGCCTTTTGCGCTTGGCTCACCTGAGCTTCGCTGGTACGGATCGCGGCACGGGCTCCGTTGGCCGCCGCCCTTGATGTTGCGACCTGTGACTGAGCCGTGTTTATGGCGCGGATGGCGACGGCCGCGTTTGAACGGGACTCATCAAGCTGGCCGAGAAGCGCGTCGCGTTGCGCCCTACGCTGGTCATAAATTGCACGCGAGATATCGCCCGTTTCTAAAAGACGCTCGGCCCGCTGAAGTTCTCGTTCGGCCAATTCAAGCTGGGCGGTAGTTGAGCGGACTTGAGAAAAATCCCGGATCTGAAATGTTTCCCCATCGCCTACCCCTAACCGTGCTTGCGTCTGGCGAAGTGCTGCGATGGACTGTTCGATCGCTGCTTCGGCCTGCTGGACGGCTTGGCGCTGCTGTTCGAGCTGCGAACGCGCCTGCTCGAGCCGAATGTTCGCATCTTGCGGATCAAGCCGGACGAGAACGTCGCCTTGGTTCACGTAGGTGCCGATGTCAAAATTCACCTCAGCGATCTTGCCGCCGACGGCTGGTGCAACATCCGTCTGTTCGTCACTTGCCAAATTGCCGGTCGCCTCGATATACGAGGGGATCGGGCGGATCACAGCCTGTCCGGTCGTGATCTCGACACTGACGGGTTCATTTGCGGTATCGTTAGTTGGAGCATCGGCACGGGAACCGCACCCGGCAAGGCCGAGCGATACGATCGAGGCCAGAATGACCGGGACGAAAATGTGTCTATGATTACTCATGGTTCTATGAAGCATCGCGTTAAACGGCCTCGCTTTGTTTCACGCTTTCGCTAGCGATGCCGCCAAGCAGAATTTCGGCAAAGTTTTTGGCTGCTTCTGCGTTAGTCACGTCGAGCAGCTTACGTTTTTTGTCCCAAAGAATGTTTGTAAGTGAGTGATGGATGAGCATTCCCATAAATGCTCTTACGACGATGCGCGGATTGACGTTCCGCATCGCTCCGGCCTTCTGGCGCTTTTCGATGTAGCTGCCGATGAAATCGTAGAGCCCGGCGATAAAGTCGAGTACGAACCGTTCGGCGAGTTCGTGGTCTTCCAGAGCGGAATAGAACAGAAGACGCAGGAAGCGGCTGTCAGCCTGATGTTTGTCGAGTGCATGGAGAGCGAGGACGAAGAAAACCTGATGGTCGTCGCCCTCTTCCATAGCTTTTATTAGAAGGCTGTTACCCTCCCACGGGAACTGGTGTTCGCCTCCTTCGCAAACTTTGCTGTGAAGGATCGCCTCGTAAAGCTCGTCCTTGCTTGCGAAATGACGAAACACCATCGCCTCGGATATACCGGCTGCGGCAGCGATCTTTTTCGTCGTTGTGCCATTAAAGCCGTTCACCGAAAACAGTTCGACCGCGGTCTGAATGATCTGTTCGCGGCGTTCGTCGCCAGTCATTCGGCCGGTTCGGTCACAGTCAAGAATTTTATCGATCAAATTACCTCCGTGGATTCCAAAGTAAGTGCTTACTTACCGAATTCGGTAGATTCGCATTTGAAGATTCATCTGTCAAGTGGCATGCGAAAAAAATGGAGAAGCGCCGATCAGTTGTACGAGAGACGTGATTATCTGAACTTAATGCTGTAAAATCTCGTTTACGCAATAAGACTGCGATTTATGAAGAGCGGCCGCGAGGGCTTGCTCATTTTTAAAGTTGCCATCAAGGAGGAGAACGATATGTCGGAATTTGAATCAGAAGTTAAGAAAGCAGAAAGGGAACTTGAGCAGGGCTTGGTGCCTGCGGGGGGACCGGGATTTGGTCACGACGATGAATTTCTTGGTGATCTTAAAATGCAGGCACAGGAATACGGCCACCGGGTTCAGGACGCAGCGATAAGGGCGAAGGACATGGCGGCTGAAAAGTTCAGAGATCTGCAAGGTAAGGATCCGCGGGAGTTACTTGAAGACGCGAAGGATTACGCACGGCAAAAGCCGGCTCAGGCGTTGATGATATCAGCGGCAGTCGGGCTTGTTGTTGGATTTCTATTAAAGCGTCGTTAGTAAACCGCTTAACGCAGACGAAAGAAGGCGGCCCGAATTCGAGCCGCCTTCTTTTATGTTAGATCGAGCAGTTAATCCTGTGCGTGGATCAGCCGTCGGGTTTTGTCACCAAAAAGAACGTCTATCTTTTGGGCTTCGACCACCGCCGTCACTTCGCCGTGTCCGAAAGTGGAGTGGGTCATTGCCTGGCCCTTCCTATACTTACGGTTACGGTCATAGGGCGAGGCGGCCTTTCCTTTGCCCACAGCGACCGACGTTTTCACACCTCGATTGAAAGTGCTGACGCCCTCACATGAATCGCATATCGCCTTGGAGATCTTTCCAAGTTTCGTCACGGTTTCAATGGTATGGGGCTTTTCGTCATCGCAACCCGAACACATCATTGTGATCGAATCACCCACTGCATATTTTTCTGCTTTCTTCTTCATATTTCTAGTTAATTACCGCCGACGTCTGCCGCCGAAAGAACGAAACGTTCGTTTCGGTGCGGCTTTTGCTGCCGGCCGGGTTGAAGTGGTTGTGCTTGCAACGCCGCCGAAATCCGGGAGTATCACACGATCTACGGTTTCACCCGTCAAACGCTCTATCTCTCGCATTGAATGCTCTTCAGCGGTTGTAAACAAGGTAATTGCACGGCCAGTGTTGCCCGCGCGTCCCGTCCTGCCGATCCGGTGAACATAATCCTCCGGAACTGTAGGAATGTCATAGTTTATCACATGTGAGACCGAATCGATGTCGATCCCGCGTGCGGCAACGTCGGTTGCGACAAGTATGCGGCTTTTTCCGCTTTTGAATGCCCGCAGAGCAGCTTCGCGTTGCGATTGCGAACGGTCGCCATGGATGCGTGCAGACTTGTGCGAACGTTTTTCGAGAACGTGTGCGATGCGGTCAGCCCCACGCTTTGTGCGGGTAAAGACAAGAACGCGTTCGAAGTTCTCACTTTCGAGCAGATCAAGCAGCAACGGCATTTTGAACTGCTGTGCGACCGGGTAAGCCGACTGTGAAACCATTACCGCAGCCTGGTTACGTCGTCCGATGTCGATATATGTCGGGTCAGTAACAATCTGTCTGGCAATGTGCTCTACTTCAGAACCCATTGTGGCCGAGAAGAAAAGCGTCTGCCGTTTAGCAGGTACTGCCTTAACGATACGCTTGATCGCGGGCAAGAAGCCCATATCGAGCATACGGTCGGCTTCATCAAGGATAAGGGTGGTCAAATTGTTAAAATTGAGCATTCCCTGTTCCATAAAGTCGATCAGCCGGCCCGGAGTTGCGATGAGAATATCAACGC
>JACDAK010000344.1 GCA_013695495.1 Blastocatellia bacterium
TAGGTAATCAAGGTTGTTTAATCGGAAAAGTTTCTCGTCTAGGTCACGAAAGGCCTTCAGCTCGGAAACTGCCGAGGAGTACTCGCGCTTCGATACGTGCTCCTGAACACGCTCAAAAATGGCTTCGAGTTTGCGGTCGGAGCCGGAGGACGTTATCTGGACCAGCAGTATTATTAAGAGAACCGGGGCAAGTCTCATCTATTTCAATTCTACTTGTGAAGCGGCAAAAACAAAAAAAGGAGAAGCTGCGAACAGCCTCTCCGAAGTTTCACTGGGGGAAAAGGTTACGGAACGCCCACTAGGCTTGGCTTGCCTTTGAGCGATGCAAGCGGGACATCTTCCTTCCCGCCAAACAATAGGGTGCGAAATCCGCCGTCTGAGCTGTCGTTGATATACCAGATGCCGCGGTTGTAGAACGCCATATCGATGATGCCGTCGCCGTCGTAATCTGCCGGGATCGGAGTCGCGTTGGGCTTTCCGAATTGGAAGGGCTCGACCTCGCCCGTAGTGCTGTCGCGAACGAACCACGTCCCGCTGCGGTAAACTGCGGCATCTGCTCGGCCGTCGCCGGTATAGTCGCCGGGAACCAGGATGTCGTCACCTGCGGAGCCGAAGAGATAAGATGAGAGTGAACCATCTTTACTGCTCATGATGTACCAGCGGTTCTGACCGGAGCGAAACACAGCGGCATCGGTCTTTCCGTCGCCATCATAATCTGCAGGCACGGGAATGTCGCCGAGCTGGCCCCACCACATAATCTCCGCTTTATCATATGCAAAGTGGTGTGAGGAGAGCAGTACATACCACATGCCGTTATCGGGCCGCCAAACGGCGATGTCAGTGATATTGTCACCGTCATAGTCTCCGGGTACCGGCACATCCGGCAAGCTGCCGGTGGGGTATTGAGTGGTGATGCCCCAATGGATCTGCATCAAATGGTCGTCGCTGCTGCGGTGTATATACCACATTCCCGTTTCGGGCCGCCAGATCGCATTATCTTCGACGCCGTCGCCATCGTAGTCGCCGGGCGTGAGGATGTCGGTCGAATATCCCCACGTCATCACGGTCATACCGCCAGCGTCGCTCTGATCGCGCCGATACCAGACACCAGTAGATGGGCGAAACATGCCTATTCGCGGTTTAGCGTCGTCCGTTTCTGCCGCAGGGGTAAACACCGAGGCGACTGCTACGATCATAAAGAGAGCGGTCAGTGTGCCAAGGTGAGCGGCAGATCGGCGAAACGTTTCGCCCGTTACCAGCGTGATATTTAATTGGGACCGTCGCATTTTGAACAAACCTATATCGTAGAAGACGCCGTTCGCGTCCGCTTTTGCTGAGTTCTAGTTCCTATCTGCCCTACTAAACTGACAATGGTGCACTGGTTCCTGTAAAATCTCAAAAATGTCATGCACAATTTTACGCGGGACCGAATTCGCGGAAGCAATTAAATCGGAAGTTAAGTCTGAGATCGATCGGCTCGCTCGGGAACGAGGCTACCGGCCGTGTCTCGCGGTGGTTCGGGTAGGTGAGGACCCGGCTTCGGCAGTTTATGTCGGGAACAAGATAAAGTCGTCGGAAGAAGTGGGCATCATTTCTGAGCACCGCCACTTTGACGATACCGTTTCCAGCGACGAGCTTCTTAGGGTAGTTCAGGAGTTGAATCAGCGTGACGACGTTGACGGCATACTGGTGCAGCTGCCACTGCCGAAGCGAGTTGACGAACGCTCGATCCTTGAGGCGATCGACCCGGCCAAGGATGTAGACGGATTTCACCCGATGAATGTGGGGCGGCTTTCGCAGGGCCACGCGTCTCTTGTGCCGTGCACCCCCGCCGGTGTCATTGAGATATTGAAGCGGTCAAAAATCGACATTGAAGGTAAACACGCGGTTATAGTCGGGCGCAGCAACATCGTTGGTAAGCCGATGGCGATGTTGCTGCTTCGTGAAAACGCGACTGTGACGATCTGTCATTCACGAACGGCCGATCTGCCCGCGATAACTTCGCAGGCGGACATTCTCGTTGCGGCGATCGGCCGAGCGGGATTCGTGCGTGACGAGCACATTAAAGAAGCGGCGACGGTCATTGACGTCGGAATCAACAGGGTTGATGATGCCGACCTGGCACGGGAACTGTTTACTGATGACGATCTGCCGAAACGGTTAGCGGCGATCGAAAAGCGGGGCTTTACACTTGCCGGTGACGTCAGCTATAAAGACGCGGTGGCAAAGGCGGGAGCGTTCACGCCGGTCCCGGGCGGCGTTGGGCTTTTGACGGTGGCTATGTTGATGAAGAATACTGTTGACGCTGCAAAAGCACGGCGAACTTAAAATATGAACTTTGAAGATTATCAATCGGCGGCAAGCAAGACCGCGCTGTACCCTCGACGAATGGAGAACCTTGAATATCCCACGCTGGGACTTGCCGGCGAGGCCGGCGAGGTGGCGAATATCGTTAAAAAGATTCAGCGCGACCATGGCGGTGTGATCGTTGACGAGACGCGGGCGAAGCTTAAGGACGAGTTGGGCGATGTGCTCTGGTATATTTCGGCATGTGCGGACGAGTTGGGGCTGACGCTCGCCGAGATCGCCGAATACAACGTAGACAAGCTCGCGCAGCGTCATAGCAAATAACGATGTTGAAGGCTGGCCTGACCGGCTCGATCGCGGTTGGAAAAACGGTTGTATGCGACGTTTTTCGGGAGCTTGGCTGCCGGGTTCTGGATGCCGACCTGACGGCTCGCGAAGTTGTGAAGCCGGGAACCGACGGCTTGGCTAAAATCGTTAAGGAGTTCGGAAGGGAGATGCTTCTTCCCGACGGCAGCCTCGACCGGAAAAAGCTCGGAGCACTCGTCTTTGCGGATGAGGCGAAACGGGAAAAGCTTAATGAGATCGTCCATCCGCTCGTAAGTGCAGAACAGGACAGATGGCTCAGCGAAAATGAAAAGAGCTTCCCTGACTCGATCTCGATCGTCGATGCGGCGTTAATGATCGAATCCGGAGGGTACAAACGGTTTGATAGATTGATTGTCGTCTGGTGCGAACCTGATATACAATTACGCAGATTGATGAATCGTGATGGGATAGATGCCGCCGCTGCTGCACAGCGGATAGCGGTGCAGATGCCGCAGGTAGAAAAGAAAAAGTTCGCAGATCACCTTATCGATACATCAAAGGGTTTCGAAGATGCGCGTCGGCAGGTTTCAAGAGTTTTCCATGAATTGACAGTATTTAAAGACGAGACGTGTGAAACCACAAAAGGAAAGCCCACTCCTCACGAATGAGCCCCGCCGGGGGCGTGTAACGATAGCGCGTGTATTTATCCTTTCCATCGCACTTCTATCGCTTTCCTGCAGTGAACTAAAAACTCCGCCATCGCTTCCTTACTATTCAGAGACCGCACCGCCGCCGAAACAGGAGTTTCGCTGGAGCAATGGGCGCATGCCCAAATCATTTGATCCGGTTCGGGCTGCGGCGCCGCCTGAGACGGACGTTGTCCGCGTCATGTATGAAGGCTTGACGGAAATCGATGCCCGAACGCTGGAGCCGGTGCCGGCTGTTGCAGAGTCTTGGTCTGCGTCAGAGGACAAAAAAGATTGGACGTTTGTGATCCGCAATGATGCGAAATGGTCGAACGGTGAGTCGGTAACGGCGGATGATTTTGTCCGCTCGTGGAAGCGTGCGGCAGAGATGGGTAATGCCATTTCGAACCCCGGACTATTTAAGAATATTCGCGGATTCGCAGAGATCATCGCGGCAGATTTAACCGAATCGGACAAAGGAGGAAACGCAAAGCCGGATCGCGTCAAAGCGGTAAGCACACCAGTGCCGCCGCCGACTGCGAAGCCGTCGCCCCGCCCGACCGAGCCTGCAAAACCGCTTCCGGATACTGCCTTGACCGGACCGATGAATTCACCGGAGCCGACAGTACCTGAGAAGGAGACCCGGGGCGTGTGGGCCGAGAACCCCCGCACGCTTAAGGTATCTCTCGTGGCGGCAGATGCGGACCTGCCAAAGCTTTTCGCTCACCCGGTGTTTCGGCCTGTTCCCGATGTGGGTGATGAAGCGGTCGAAGGATTGAGCGCGGAGATAGTGACGAACGGCGCGTTTCGTATCTCATCGGTCAGCGAGGACCGGATCACGCTTGATCGCGCGGAGACTTATTGGAATCGCGATGAGATCAAGCTGGATACTATCGAATTCGTCGCAACCGAGACCGCGGAGAAGGCTCTTGAGATCTATCGCGCGGGTGGTGTCGACGCGGTGACCAATGCCGATCTTGCTCCTCTGGCTTTAAAGCTTCTTGCACCTTATGAAGACTTTCGCAGAACCACACATGCTGCGCTGAACTTCTACGAATTCAATATCAATATTGCTCCTTATGACGATGCACGAGTCCGCGAGGCGTTGAGCATCGCCGTCGACCGTTCACGTCTAGCTGACAGTGATCTTGCCGGTGCGGCCGAACCCGCGTATGCCTTATCGCCGTTCAGCGGAGCGAACGATACGAAGATCGTAGAGGACAAGATGCGGGCACGCGAGCTGCTTGGTGAAGCAGGTTATCCGGATGGGGAAGAGTTTCCGCCGGTTCGGCTTCTTGTTAATCGCAATGAGACGCAGCAGCGCGTGGCCCGTTCGATCGCACGCATGTGGAAGGACGCGTTGAATATCGACACCGAGGTAATACAGGTGGAGTCGGCACGGTTTGAGGAGATCCGCCGCAGCGGTGAGTTCGATGTATTGAGACGAAATGTTGTGTACCAAACAACGAACGAGCTTGCGATAATGGACTTGTTGGTAAGCATCGAACCATACACAGCTGATAAAAAGCCGGTCGATGAGCCCAAACCACGCCAACCGGCCACGGACGATCTGCTTTTGGGCGGGGTAGCCGGGGAGTCTATGATCGAGCATCTTTTTGAAGGCGATCGCCAGACGGCGGATTTTCAGATAATGCCGCTTTATTTCCCCGTATCGTTCTCGCTGGTCAAGCCGTACATTCTTGGATTTGAGATCAACAGCCTTGACGCTCCGTCGGTTACTGAGGTGATGATCGACAACAACTGGCAACGTGGAAAGCAGGTTTCGGAATCGAAGTTTTAAGCACGGTCTTGTAAGCAGGACTCTCTCTCTAAATGCTTGAGCGACAAAGATTATGTTGCCGATGAGCGTGCTAACATGATAAGTTTAACGGTGATTGTGCCCCTCTCCCTTTCCTTTCGGTCTAGCATTTCAAAGTCTATGAGAACACAGATGGCATTCGCCGGTTTTAGTCAGTTTCGAGCCATACTTGCGTTGATCGCATTTGCCTTATTGTCGGTCAGCTGTACATCCAGTGCGGCGGGAAGGTATTACGGGAAGACGGAACCGCCAGCGGACAACGTTCTTCGCTACGTTTCGGGCTCGGAACCGGAATCGTTGGATCCTGCTATCCCGACCGGTCAGCCGGAAGCTCGGCTGCTGATGGCGATCCACGATGGCCTGGTCGAATATCACCCGAAAACGATGAAGCCGATCCCGGCGATCGCGGAGAGTTGGGAAATTTCGCCGGATGTGAGTGAGTACATCTTTCATCTTAGAAAGAACGCTGTTTTCTCCAATGGGGATCCGATCACTGCGAATGACTTTGTTTATTCGTTTCAGCGGGCACTCGCTCCCGAATTCCTGGCAAAGAACGCGTATCTTGCCTATTACATTAGGTATGCTGAGGCATTCAACAGCAAGAAGGCATTTGTCAGGAGAGCGGACGGAAATTTCGTGCTCAGAAGGGAGCTTGACGCAGGCGGACAGACTCCGGAGGTTAGTAGCGAAGTTTTTGGCCCGCAGACTGAAACCGGGACGGCGTTGAGTAGTCCCGAACGCCTAACCGTCCCCGGCGACGAGAAAGCCCGTACTGTTCTCTTTGAAAAGGACGAGAAACTGGGGGCGATTACCGCAGGGGCGGAGTTTGTTCCCGTGACTGGAGCAGATATGGGCGTCGAGGCGATCGACGACTACACACTGCGGATCAAGCTTCGACAATCTGCACCGTTTTTTATAGATCTATTAAGCCATCAATTCTTTAAGGTTGTTCACCGAGGAGCCATAGAAAAGCACGGTGCGCAGTGGGTGCGACCGGAACATATCGTGACGAGCGGAGCCTTCAAAGTTAAGGAGCATTACCCTTACGACCGTATCGTGTTAGAAAAAGATCCGGGTTATTGGGACGCCGACGCAGTAAGACTCAGCGGTATTGAGTTTTACCCATTGGAAGAAGCGACCACGATGATGAACCTTTACAAAGCGGGTTCGCTGTACGCGGTTTACAATGCAGTTCCCCCTGCGGCGTGGATCGACACACTGAAAGAGTATAAGGATGAGTACATGGATCATCCGGCGGTTACGCTTCAGTACTACACTTTCAATGTTACACGGGCTCCGATGGACAATGCGAAGGTCAGACAGGCGTTTGCTCTTGCGATCGACCGTGAGGCAATCGCCACCTACCGCAAAACCACGAAGCCTACAATCGATTTTACGCCGATCGGTATTTTTCCGGAGTACGAGGAAGTAAGAGACCGTATATATACCCGCGAGCTCGCAAAACAGGGCCGTACTCTGGAACAATGGAAAGCGAGGATGTTCGATCCTGAACGTGCCCGTGAACTGCTTGCCGAGGCCGGCTATCCGGTCGTCCAGTCGGGCAGTGGATGGGCCAGCCCGAGTTTCCCGATAGCGGAAGTTGAGGTCCTATACAACACGAGTGAAAGTAATAAAGCCATAGCTGAGTTCATCCAGGCACAATGGCGGCAAAATCTCGGAATTACCGTTGCTCTCAAGAACATGGAATGGAAGACGTTCCTTAATGTGAGAAAGGAACTCGATTATCGCGGAGTGGGCCGTGCCGGATGGGTCGGGGATTACATGGACCCGTTCACGTTCTTAAAGCTGTTTTATACCAAAGACAACGACAGCTCTACCGGCTGGTATGATCCGAATTATGACAGGCTTGTTAATGAAGCGAATCGCGAGCTGGACCCGATCAAACGATTTGAGATCCTTGCGGAGGCCGAATTCTTCGTTATGGATCAGCAGCCGGTAATGCCGTTCATGACGGATTCCACGAATTGGATGAAGAAGCCTTTTGTGAAGGGGATGTATCCGAACCCGCAAACTCTCCACCCCTGGAAGTTCGTATACATTGAGCAAGACTCGGCGAAGTGGGATCAGAACGCCGCGAATATAATGGTGGAGAGAGACGAGACTGTGCTGAGTCATGTTGAGAGGTTAATGCAGACCCAGAACACTCGCTCGGCGATGGGCTCGCAGCAGGCTTCGGTCGCTGAGACCAGTGCTCAATAATCAACACCTAGAACGGAAACAATAAATGCTTGCATTCACACTTCGCCGGCTTTTGATCATCGTTCCGATGGCTCTACTTGTCGTTTCGGTCACGTGGGGCCTCATTCGAATGGCCCCGGGGAGCTTTTATTCGGAAGAAAGGACCCTGCCTCCGGCCGTCGAGGCAAACATTCGTGAAAAATACGGCCTTGATAAGCCGATCTACCAGCAATACTTTATGATGCTGGCGAATGTCGTGCGTGGAGATTTCGGGACGTCGCTGCGTTATCAGGATCAAACGGTAAACGAGATAATTTTCCGCCACCTGCCGTATTCGGCAACGATCGGGCTGCTGGCGTATTTGCTCGCTTTGGTAATAGGACTCGCAGCCGGGGTCATGGCGGCACTGCGCCAAAATTCGGCATTCGACTATGGATCGATGGCCGGCGCGATGCTGGGCCTGTCGGTGCCGAACTTTGTGCTTGGGCCGCTTTTGGTGATCGTGTTCTCGCTTTGGCTTTTCTGGCTTCCGCCGGCACGATGGGGCGGGATCTCGAATTTGGTCCTGCCGGTGCTGACTCTGGCGGCTATTTACACCGCGTATATCGCACGACTCACGCGCGCGGGGATGCTTGAGATAATGCGGTCGGATTACATCCGGACTGCACGCGCGAAGGGCTTGGACGAAAAGACCGTGCTGCTAAAGCACGCGATGCGCGGCGGCATCGTTCCCGTTCTTTCATTCACGGGACCTGCATTGGCATCGCTGCTTGCGGGGACAGTGGTGGTGGAAAAGGTATTCGCCATTCCGGGACTCGGCAATATTTTCATCCAATCTGTCCTCAACCGGGACGAGCCGCTGACATTGGGGATCGTTGCCTTCCTTTCGATTCTGATCATGGTTTTCAATCTGTTGGTGGACATTTCTTACGGATTTCTCGATCCGCGAATTCGATACGACTAAGTACGGTAATTTGAGGACGCTGCATGGAAACTTTTGAGGACAAGAATCTCGCAGGAGGCGCCGAGGCTTATCGAAAGCGCCTGGTCGGGCTGGGGTTCGTCTTTTTGCTAGTGATCTCGTTGATCGCTTTGCACTGGAGTGCGCGCACGGAATACTTTTCGAGCATCGGGCTCATCGTATTTCTCGTTTTGTTCATTTCGCTAACGGCCTATGCCGTGTGGAGTGTTCGAACGAGTTCGAGCAATTCGCTGTGGGCAGATGCGTGGAAGCGTTTGTTTAAGAATAAGCTGGCGGTGTTCGGCTTGATCGTTGTCTGGCTTATGGTCCTGTTGGTCGCTGTCGGGCCGACGCTTGTTTATTGGCTGAATGGATTCACGCCTGATTATATCCCGTCGGGAGTCGACGGCGGCGATCGGGTCAGGTCCTTTCCGCCGTCGGGAATGCATCCGATGGGCACTGATGATCAGGGCCGCGACCTTTTAGCACGCGTGCTGCAGGGCGGGCGCATTTCGCTGATGGTCGGCATCATCTCAACATTTGTTTCGCTGATCGTAGGTGTGTCATGGGGAGCCGTTGCAGGTTACCTTGGCGGCCGGGTCGACAATATAATGATGCGCATCGTCGACATCATCTATTCGATCCCTTACATCCTCGTCGTGATCGTTCTGCTCTCAGTTTTAGGCGGGCCGAATACCGGGTTTCTGATCGGACTAATACCGGCCATCGTCACGACATTTATAACACTGCTTGTGCTGACGTACTTCTTGGCTAAGCTCTACCAATTCATTAACGAATACTTCGTCCGCAGGGTTGGGTCAGGAATGATCAAGCTTTTGATGGTTCTTTTCGCCCTGGTCACGGGGATGGTGCTCATCGAAGCAATCGTGTTCAATATGTGGATGCACGAGGCTTTCCTCGGAAACCTCGGCGACTGGATGGCTGAGATATACATGGCCAACGTCAATCAGGGGTTGAGCCAGATCTTTCTTTTGTTCTTCGCACTAGGATTGGTTTCATGGTTGACGATGGCACGCGTCGTTCGCGGGCAGATCTTGTCGCTTAAGAATCAGGAATTTGTACTAGCCGCAAAGGCGACGGGCGTTTCGACCTTCGGCATTATCTTTCGCCATCTCGTGCCGAACGCTCTTGGGCCGGTTATTGTTTACGCGACGCTTACTGTTCCGAGTGTGATGCTGACAGAGGCGTTCCTTTCGTTCCTCGGGTTGGGTGTTCAGGCGCCTTATGCATCGTGGGGTAGTCTAGCATCTGACGGTATCAAGAACATTCAGATCTTCCCGTGGCAACTGATTTTCCCGGGGGTGACGATGGCACTTACGCTGTTTTCGCTAAATTTCCTTGGTGACGGGCTGCGCGATGCGCTCGATCCGCAGACGCGTAAGTTCTAGTTCGGAATCGATGTTCAATTATGAGCACTAACGGCAACGGCACAATTTTGACGGTCAAGGACCTTCGGACCTATTTCAACACCGAAGACGGCGTGGTAAAGGCCGTTGACGGCATCTCGTTCGACCTTAAAAAGGGCGAGACGCTTGGCATCGTAGGCGAATCGGGCTCGGGCAAGTCGGTGACGAATCTTTCGGTAATGCGATTGATCCCGGAACCTCCGGGAAAGATCGTTAACGGCGACATCATTTTCAATGGGATCGACGTAAGGGCTCTGTCGATCGATGAGGTGCGAAAGATCAGGGGCAAGCGCATAGCGATGATCTTTCAAGATCCGATGACCTCGCTCAACCCGTTCTTGAAGATCTCGACGCAGTTGATGGAGGTGACAAAACTGCACCTGGGCCATTCGAAAGCCGAGGCACGCGAGCATGCGATAAAGATGCTTGAGACGGTCGGGATCCCGGACGCCGAAAGCCGCGTCGATGGTTATCCACATGAATTTTCCGGCGGAATGCGACAACGTGTAATGATCGCGATGGCGTTAAGCTGCGACCCCGAACTTTTGATCGCTGACGAGCCGACTACGGCGCTTGACGTCACGATTCAGGCGCAGATCTTGGAACTCATCAAGAGCCTCAAATCGCGGATGGGAACAAGCGTTATTTTGATCACGCACGATCTGGGAGTCGTGGCGGGAATGACGGACAAGATCATTGTCATGTATGCCGGCAAGGTCTTTGAGCAGGCACCGACGGGGGAACTGTTTTCGACGCCCGCTAACCCGTACACTAAAGGACTTTTGCGAAGCGTGCCGGACCCCGCTCACGAGCAGGGTGCACCGCTTTATCAGATACCCGGGCTTCCCCCGGATGTGGCACGACTGCCTCCCGGGTGCCCGTTCGCGGAACGCTGCGATAGGGCTGAGGACATTTGCACCCGCGAATACCCTCCGTTCGTGCAGATCAATGAACATCATCATTCACTCTGTCATTTCGCAGAAGAGGTTTACGCAGAGTCTCAACAGGAAAGGGCTGTCTCGACGGTTTGACCGGAACACAGATGGATACAAACGGAAGCAACAATTTGATCACGCTTGAGGACTTGCAGGTCTATTACCGTATTGCCGGCGGGATATTGGCCGACGATAAGATCGTGAAAGCGGTCGACGGTGTTTCGCTTGACATTAAGCGGGGTGAAACGCTGGGGCTCGTGGGGGAATCGGGCTGCGGGAAATCGACACTGGGGAAGGCGATTCTGCGATTGACGGAACCCACCGCCGGAAAGGTCTTCTTCAAAGGGAACGATCTTGCCCATCTTCCGCAAAAGGCCATGCGCGAACATCGGCGGCACCTGCAGATGATCTTTCAGGATCCGTATTCGTCGCTCAATCCGCGAATGAATGTCGGCCAGATAATAGCAGAACCGATCAGGACCTTCGGCCTTACTTATGGAGAGTCGATCGAATCAATGGTCGGGGACTTGATGGAGACGGTCGGGCTTAGCCGCAGATTCCTGACCCGTTATCCGCATGAGTTCTCAGGCGGCCAACGGCAGCGTATAGGGATAGCAAGAGCGTTGGCGGTCGACCCCGAGTTCATCGTAGCGGACGAGCCGATCTCGGCGCTCGACGTTTCCATCCAGGCTCAGATCATGAACCTGATGGAGAAGCTGCAGGCCGAGAAGAATCTGACGTATCTGTTCATCTCGCATGATCTGCGGGCAATCCGGCATTTGTCTGACCGCGTGGCGGTGATGTATCTCGGACGGATCGTGGAACTGGCATCGGGCAAAAATATTTACGACGATCCGCTGATGCCGTATACAAAGGCCTTGATCTCAGCAGTGCCGGTGCCCGACCCTGCGATCGAAGCGACGCGCGAGCGGATCATATTGCAGGGAGACGTTCCCTCGCCGATCAATCCGCCGACGGGGTGCCACTTCCATACACGGTGTGTTTACGCGATCGAGGAATGCAAACAGATCGTGCCGCAGCTTGTGGAGATCAAGCCGCTGCACCGCGCAGCGTGCATTCGAATCAACAGCGAACATCCGCACATCGAACAGAATGCCGAAGCGGGAATGAGAGCTATCGGCAAATAACGACTATGCAACAGTTGCGAGAAGGCCCGGTTTACGCCGGGCTTTCGTCGTCTGTTCGAACGCGTAAGCGATCTTGATCAAAATCGGTTCAGAGAATGCTCTTCCAAAGAACGAGATCCCGATCGGCAGGCCGCCCGCGAACCCGGCAGGCACCGTGATGTTGGGGTAACCCGCGACCGCGGCTATAGACGAACTTGAAACATAGTTGCTGCCGCAGTCGCCGTTGATTAGGTCGATCATCCAAACGGGTGCGTTTGACGGACCGACAATAGCGTCGAGCTTGTTCGCGTCCATCACTGCATCAATCCCTTTGCTGCGGGTCAATTCCCGACAGGTGGCGAGTGCATCGAGATATTCTTTTGACTTAAGATCGCCTTTCTTGGCCGCCTGTTCGAAGATCTCCTGCTTGAAGTACGGCATTTCCCGGGCTGCATTGTCCTCGTTGAACTCGATCAGCTGGGCGAGGGTCGTGTGTTCGGCTTTCCGTTCACGAAGATACCTCTCGAGGCCATCTTTGAATTCGTAGAGGAGGACTTCGAACTCGGCAGAGCCGAACTTGCCCAGCGTTTCCAGCTTGATGTCGACGAGCGTTGCACCGGCACGCTTCATCGCATCCAGGGCACTATCCAGGACCTTGTCGACATCGTCGCGTCGGCCCCAATAGTTGCGCGCGATGCCGATGCGCATCCCTTTAAGGCCGGCAGGGTCGAGAAACGAAGCATAATCGGTTTGGTGCCTGTCGGGCCGTTTGGTCGTCACGTCATCACTTGCATCGACGCCCGAGATCGCTGATAGCAGAATCGCCGCATCTGCGACGGAACGGGTCATCGGCCCCGCAGTGTCTTGCGAATGTGCTATCGGGATGATCCCGCTGCGGGAGACGAGGCCGATCGTCGGTTTTAGGCCAACGACGCCGCACACCGATGCGGGACAAACGATAGAGCCGTCAGTTTCGGTGCCGATGGCGATAGCCGCAAGGTTTGCGGATACAGCTGCTCCGGAGCCGGAGGACGAGCCGCAGGGGTTGCGATCAAGGATATAGGGATTTCGCGTTTGGCCGCCGCGGCCGGACCAGCCGCTAACAGAGTTGGTTGAGCGGAAGTTTGCCCATTCGCTTAGGTTTGTCTTACCCAGGATCACGGCGCCGGCATCGCGTAATTGCCTAACGATGAACGCGTCGCGAGCGGGCGGCGGGGCCCCTACGAGGGCGAGACTTCCCGCGGTTGTCTTCATCTTGTCGGCGGTGTCGATGTTATCTTTCAAAACGATCGGAACGCCGTGGAGCGGCCCGCGTATCTTACCGGCTTTCCGTTCTGCGTCGAGCTTTTCGGCCGTGGCGACGGCGTCCGGATTTAGCTCGATGATCGAATTGACGCGTTTGTCGAACGAATCTATTCGTGTGAGATAGAACTGAGATAACTCCTTGGCAGATGTTTCCCCAGCGGCCATGGCACGCTGGAGGTCGGCTATTGTCGCCTCTTCCGCGTTGAACGACGTCCGCATAGCACTCGCGTTTAAGGTCGCTCTTGAAGCTACGATCGCAGCTCCGGCGGCGTTTGCAGCGGATCGGACGAAGTCTCGTCGGTTTATTTTTTTCACTGATACCTCGTGTTTAGAATTGATGAATTTCCCGATGATATGCGCAATTTTGTATCTTTTTTAAGCTTCGGTCAATTCACAACAACTTAATGGAACATGTGGTGGCGACCTATTGAAGTTTGCCGCCGAAACGTGTAACTTCTAACTTGGTAGTTTGACCTATGAGCAACGAACAGGAACCTTCAGCCGACTTCGAATTCGACGAAGATTTTGACGACGAATTTGCGGATTTCGAGGAGTTCGATGCGGACATCGACAACGTTGTCGTTCGCACCGCGATACTCGAAAAACAGAATATGGTGGCGCTTTTGTGCATCAAAAGCGCTCCGGTTGGGGCTGCGATCTGTAGAATAGATCCGCGTGAAACGAGTCCCGCTGTTCAGCTTTACGATGACCCCAGTGCTGCCCTGCTATGGTTCACCCGGAGCCTCTCCACTAGCAAGCGAAATGGATGGAACGTTGTTTACGACGGCCTTCCGCTGCAAGGCTAGTTGAAATATGCTACTTGCCATTGATATCGGCAACTCCACGATCAAATTCGGAATATTTGACGGGGAAGAGCTCGTCCATAAATTTTCAATACATACTGCACGCGATTACGGTGAAGACGAACTCAAGTTCGACCGTCTTCGCGTTCTCGACGAAGATTTCATACGAATCAACACGGTGATCGTCGCGTCGGTCGTTCCCGAGTTGAACGACACGCTCCGCGCGGTTTGCTGGGATGAATTCAAGGTGCGGCCGATCTTCGTCGATCACACATTCGATTTTGGGTTGACGATAGAATACACGCCGCTCGAGTCACTGGGAATCGACCGTCTTGTGAATTGTGCGGCAGCCGCTCAACGATATGGATCGCCGCTGATCGTGTGCAGCTTTGGAACTGCGACGACGATCGATCTGGTTCGCGAGGGGGGTGAATTTGCCGGCGGCGTTATCGCGCCCGGAATGGTGACGATGGCAGATATGCTGAATAAGCGAACTTCGCAACTGCCGCTGGTAGACATTCGAAAACCGGAAAAGCTGATAGGGAACTCTACCGAGGAAGCGATTCGCTCGGGCGTTTTCTTTGGCTACCTAGGCCTTGTCGAGGGCCTGGTCGACCGTTTTCGATCGCTTTTTGAAACGCCGGTCCCGGTGGTAGGTACGGGCGGTCTCGGTCCTACGGTGTTGCGCGAAACGTCGTTGATCGATCATCACGATGAAAATCTGACCCTATTCGGACTTAAGCTGGTGGGGGAAGCCACTCTTTCTCGCAGCCTGGGAAACATATGAGCGTTTCAAAAGGAGCCTTCGTTTGTTAGACTAACGCTTGGCGGCCGTTTTGAATCGAAGGCGGGCTCGGCGGCGAAAACAGTTTTATGAGAGTACTTTTAGCGGATGAATACGGGTTTTGTTTTGGCGTTGAACGCGCAGTGGATATGGTGGAAGAGGCCGTCCAAGCGGGAGACGTCGTGCGAACGCTCGGCCCGCTCATTCATAACGAGCAGGAGATGCAGAGGCTTTCGACTGAGGGCGTAAGCACAATAAGCGAGCCGATACAGATCGGGCGGGGTGAAACTGCGGT
>JACDAK010000006.1 GCA_013695495.1 Blastocatellia bacterium
GCTTGGGGCTGCTGCATAAATTGCCGGCAGGATGGCAGGACGCGCCGACGGTCAGCTAATAGGATAACTTAAGAGGCGGATGAATTTCCACTATTAGTTTTTGGGTTGCTATCCGGGGGCCGGGTTAGTTTTGCACGTAATAGCCCTGGCGAGCCCGCACGCGGATGTCGGGGCGGCTGTTCAAGCCTACGCTCAGACGTACAAAGCGGTTATCAGGGTAATCGGCTTCGGAATAATATTGCACGAGATACTGGGCGCGTAGCTCGCTGGCGAGCTGCAGGAAAATGCGGTCGAGCAGCTCGGCATTACGCTTTGAGTTGATCGAATTGTCCAGCGGAACAGGTGTATCGATCGGCGAAAATTTTGGCAGAAATGCGGTCCCGCCGGTGTCGTCGGCAAATTTCTGCATATTGTCCTGGCCAAAACGGCTCATCGTGTTGAGATGGAACGAGCTGCCGCCGGGATTGATCGAATAGAAAACGGTGTCGGCATCTTGGAGCGCTTTGAGAACGCGCACTTGTTCTTGAGCCTTGGCCGTGTCGCGCGCTTTGACGCGGAGTTCGCGAAGCGGGGCTCCCTGAATGCCTGCGGTAATCTTGCGTTCGGCGTTCCAGATCGCACGAAGTACGCCCACGCTATTTGTGTCTTCGCCATCAGAGATCACGACGATCACCTTTCGGCGGCCAGCAGGGGTCGCGCGGTCAAGGTGTTCGGCGGCGAACCTGACGGAATCATAGAAAGCTGTTTGTTCTTTGGTCGGAGAAATGTTGGTGAGTGCCTGTACCGCAGCGGCGGCCGGCTGACGATCAGCGCGAATGACGGCTTTTTCGCCGACGGTTATGATGGTGGCGCGGTCGTCGGCTCGCATGACGTCCTGCAGGAACTTGGCAGCGGTTTGCTGCTGGAAGCGGAACATCGAATCGGTGCTTGCGGATACGTCGAAAAGAAGCGCGATGTCGAGCGGAACGGCTTCGGCGGTGCGAACGTGATCGATGACCTGAGCGCGGCCCTCTTCGAGGACGCGGAAGTCGTTTGCAGTTAGCCCTTGCACGGGTTCGCCGGCGGCGTTGACCACGGAGACGGGCACAACGACGAGCCTTGAATCAACCTTTATGACGGAATCGTCCTCGTATGGCGGCGGCGTTGGGGTCTGCGCCGTCGCAGCCATTGCGGAAAATAAAAATGCGGACAGTATTATTGCGGATGAGATGAATGAGGGGGTTCTCATAGGTACAGCTATTGGCGAGAGTAGGGGGTGAGAAAGTGGAAGGGAGCGGGCTTTTTCAGTGGTCCCGCTCCCGGTATTAACAATTAATCGTTGTCGTCCGATGCCATCTGACGAACTTCGACGTTTTGATTCAAGCCGCGGCTAACCAAAAGCTTGACCTCAACGCGTCGGTTCATTTCGCGGCCTTCACGGGTTGTATTGTCAGCTACCGGCTGGAGAACGCCGTAGCCATAGGAAGTACCGAAACGACGAAGCGGAACGTTGTGTGTCTGGATAAGGTAGTCCTTAACTGCCTGAGCGCGTCGTTCGCTAAGAACTTTGTTCGCCTGTGCGTTGCCTTCGGCTGAAGCGAATCCGGTCACTTCGATGATGTAACCATTGAGGCCCATCGCCTGAGCTGCGACCTGGTCGAGGTCAGCTCGGCCTTCCGGCGACAGAACAGCACTGTTCACACGGAAGTTGATCGTAGCGATCTGTGAAACGACGTAGTCATCTAGAGCCGAGATTCGCTGGTTGGTAGCATTTACACCGGCGACAGCTGCGTCAGCAGTGTCTTGGGCGGCCTGAGCACCACCGCGAGCGGCGTTTGAAATCGCCATGAGCTCATCGATCTGGCCGGAAACGCGTTCAGCGTTCTGTTCAGCTACGGTGAGGCGGTCCTCAGCGGGTGTCACACGAGAATCGATGGCCTGAGCAGTTTGAAGGTTGCTGCGGTCGAAGCGTACACGGGTAGCAGCGAGGTTGCCCATGCTGTCGCCACGGCCGTCGACCTGAACATTTAGCCCGCGAACAAGCGACTGTACCGGAAAGCGATCGCCGCTTCCGATAAACGCATTCGCACGAACGCTGGCATTTGGAGCGATGACTACGCGGGTGTCAACGCCAACTGAATCTCGGACGATGAGGGTGCTGTCATCTTCTTTGGCGACGACGACGCCTCTGACCTCGTAACGCTGACCATTGACCAAGTTACGGATCTGAACGTCTTGTGCCACGAGGGTTACGACCCCTAGCATCATCGATAAGACAACTGCGGATAATTTTTTCAACATATGCTTATAACTCCTGCGCAAAATTTTTCGTCGAAACCCAGTAGGTAGACGCCAGAACCATATTTAAGGTTGCTGTGAGACCGGTGAGCATCGGGCGGGCGTCATCTAGTTTCTTCCAATCTGCGTTTAACAAGTGGTGTGCCAAAATGCACCGTTCGGTATAAAGATATTTCTGAAGTCTTGACTGTAGAGTAACTTAAGGAGATTTTGACATTTCCGGGAAACTCTCTCTCGTACTTATTGAATACGGCAGAATAGTTCCTGAAAAATGGATTGTACGCGAATGATGCGAAAAGCCGGACATTTGCCTACTGAATTGAAAGGATACAGCTTTTCGCCTAAAAAGCAAAATGTTTTCTAATAGCTGAACTGACCGTTTTCGAGAAACTGCTTCATATCGGCAAGGAACTTTTCGGCATCGGCTCCGTCGACGATGCGGTGATCGTAAGTGAGAGCGAAATACGCCATGTGACGGATTGCGATGTAATCGTCGCCTTCGGGCGAGGTGAATACTTTGGGGCGCTTTTCGATCGTGCCGACGCAGAGAATGGCAACTTGCGGCTGATTGATGATCGGGGTACCGTAGAGGCCGCCGAAGACGCCGGGGTTGGTGATGGTGAATGTGCCGCCGGTTACCTCGTCCGGATTGAGTTTTTTGGAGCGTGCACGGTCGGCAAGGTCATTTGCAGCTAGGGCGAGACCCGAGAGCGAGAGCGTGTCGGCTTTTTCTATTACGGGGACGATGAGGCCCCAATCGAGGGCGACAGCCATACCGAGGTTGATGTCGCCCTTATAGATGACGTTTTCGCCGTCGATCTGAGAATTGACGACGGGGAACTTGCGGATGGCGTTGGTCACAGCCTGGAAGATGAACGGCATGTAGGTGAGCTTTGTGCCGTAGCGTGACTGAAATTCTGCCTTGCTGCGCTCGCGGAAGCGAGCGACGTTGGTCATATCGATCTCGTACACGCTAGTGACGTGGGCCGAGGTCTGTTTTGAGAACGTCATATGCTCGGCGATCTTTTTGCGCATGACCGACATTTTCTCGGTGCGGTCGCCGACGGATGCTGTGACAGCTGCGGGCTTGTACTCCGCCCTTGCCGCAGGTGCTGCAGGCTGAGCGGCAGGTGAGTCGGGTGCGCGCTGCAGGAGGTCTTCGGGGCGGAGCGCAGCGCCGGTCTCGATGAACGAGAGGATATCTTTCTTAGTAACGCGCCCGCTCATGCCGGAGCCGGGGATGCGCGAGATGTCGACGCCGTGCTCTTTTGCGATGTTGCGGACGAGCGGGCTTGATTTCGTGCGGCGGAGTTCGTCGACGGACATTCGGCCGTTGCCGGAAGCGCCGTTTCCGCCTTGAGCCTCGCGACGAGCTGAGACCTCTTCTTTTGCGACGGCGGTTGTCGGGACGTCGGTGCTCATGGCTGCCTGAGCGGCGTCAACCGCACGGCCGGATCCGGCAGTCGCGGCATGTGCCGGCTGTGCGGGTGCGGCTGCGGGGGCCGCGCCTTCGGCGCCGACCATTGCGAGGATGGCTCCAACCTCTACCGTCTCGCCTTCCTGGACCTTGATCTCGAGAAGGGTGCCGGCCGCAGGGGAGGGGACCTCGGCGTCGACTTTGTCGGTGGATATCTCGAGAAGCGGTTCGTCTTTTTCGATGGTATCGCCGACGGCTTTGAGCCATTTTGAGACGGTGCCTTCGGTGATAGATTCGCCCATCTGGGGCATTACGATCTCGGTTGCGGATCCCGCGGATGCTGTTGCGGGAGCGGCTTTCGGTTGTTCGGCGGGCTGCTCGGATGCCGGTTCGGGAGCGGCTTCAGGTTCGGGTTCGGGTTCGGGTTCGGAGGCCTGGGTCGGTTCCGGTTCAGCAGCGGGTGCCCGTTCGGCTACACCTTGGGCGGGAGCAGCTGACGGCGCGGCGGTTTCGCCTTCGGCGCCGATCACGGCGACGATGGTGCCGACCTCGACAGTTTCGCCTTCCTGATGTCGTATTTCGAGGAGGATGCCCTCGCCGGGGCTAGGGACCTCGGCGTCGACCTTGTCGGTAGATATTTCGAGGAGGGGTTCATCCTTTTCGATCTTGTCGCCGACGGCCTTTAGCCATTTGGAAACGGTCCCTTCGGTTATCGATTCGCCCATTTGGGGCATTACGACTTCAGTGCTCATATGATCTCCAGCTTGTAACTGCGGTAAAAAAGAAATTCAAACGAATAGAATACTAAAATTTGAGGCGGAAAAAAAGCGGGTGGCAATTAGGAGCGGGTGCGGTCGAGGACGTGGGCGCGGAGGTGCTCGAATTGGTGGAGAGACGCCGGTAACTTGATCGGTGCGCCCTTCTTTCGTTCGAGGGTTAGGTCCTGTTCGCCGGGGGTTGCGGCGGTGATGTCTTGCCAAAAGGCGGACTCTTTTCGGTGGGTGAGACCGTTTTCGTAGAGCTTAACGGTGCGGCGTTTCTGCATCCAGATGCCTGAGAGGGTTAAGAGATAGACGACGAGGAAGGCGGACGAGATCATGAAATAGCCGAGATGTTGGCGAGTGTAGAAGAGAAGTAGGGTGCCGAGGAAAAAGATGAATGCGAGAACGGCGGCGACGGCTGCGCGTTGAAGCGAGGCGGGGGCGGCGCCGTGAACTGCGATCAATTTGCCGAGCCGGCGGGGCGGCTCGGCGGTTTGGGTCGGATCAGCCTGCACGGGTGGGGTCGATGATCGCCTTAACCTCAGAAACGCGATTCGCGGGGAAGCCGCTTTCGCGTGCGTGTTCTTCGATAAGTTCGGAGCTTGGTGCGGTGTAGACGCAATAGATCTTGTCGTCGGTGACGTAGCTGTGGATCCACTGGATCTCGGCGCCGAGTTTGTTGAGGACGTTGCAGGATTTAGCGGAGGCTCCCTGGAGGTCGCCGGCGGACATTGAGCCGGCTCCGGGAATGTTGCGTTCGATCACATATTTAGGCATTTTTATTTCTCCTGTTAGTAGCTTGCAAGGCGACGCGCGGCAGTTACGATCTCGCTGATGCTGGGAAGAAAATAATCCTCCATTTGCGGTGCGAACGGAACGGGCGTGTCGATCGAGGCGACTCGAATGACGGGGGCGTCGAGCCATTCGAATGCTTCTTCGGCAATGATGGCGGAAATCTCGCCGCCGATGCCGCCGGTCAGACTTGCTTCGTGAAGAATCATAGCACGATTCGTCTTTTTAACGGTAGAGATAATTGCATCTTTGTCGAGGGGCGAGAGGGTGCGGAGGTCGATGACCTCTACCTTCAGTCCGTCTTCTTTTTCGAGGGCGTCGGCGGCGTCGAGGGCGTTTAGGACCTGAGCACCGAAGGTGATGATGGAGAGGTCGGTGCCTTCGCGGGCGGTACGCGCCTTTCCGATCTCGACGATGTAGTCGTCATCGGGGAGTTCTTCGCGAAGCCGGGGGAGGCGGTATAGCTTTTTGTGCTCGAAGAAAAGGACGGGGTCGGGGTCGCGGATGGCGGCTTTCATCAACCCTTTGGCGTCGTATGCGGTCGAGGGTTCAACCATTTTAATGCCGGCGGTGTTGAGAAAAAATGATTCGGCATTGAGCGAGTGAAACGGGCCGCCGCGAACGCCTGACCCGCAGGGGCCGCGGAAGACGGCCTGAATAGCGCCGCAGCCGCGGTAGCGCGATTTTGCGGCGTAGTTGGTGAGCATATCGAAGCCGCACGAGACGAAGTCGATGAACTGAAACTCGGCGACGGGTTTCATTCCCATGAGGGCAGAGCCGCAGGCGGCGCCGACGATGGCGGCTTCGGAGATGGGCGTGTCGACCATTCGTTCGGGGCCGAAATGGTCGATGAAACCTTCGGTGAGCTTGAATGCTCCGCCGTAGGCGCCGACGTCTTCGCCGATGACGAAAACGGTCTCGTCGGCGTTCATTTCTTCCCAAAGTGCAGCGCGGATCGCTTCGATCAATGAGACGCCTTTTGCTTCTGATTTTGCCGGGGATGACATTTGTTGTGTTAATCGGTTTTCTAGCGTTCTAACTTTTTGGTCTCGTCCTCTGATTCGTCATGAAAGAGCTGGCTGACGGGCGTTTGCGGAGGCGGGAGTTCCGCCTCGTATTCTGTGACCTCGCGACGGATGTGGTCGACGGCGCTACGGCCGCGCTCGATGTCGTCCTTGACGAGTTTGAGAGTCAACTTCCCGTCTTCGGCGGGGAGTTCGGCGAGGGCGGCGTATGAGCGTGTACGGACCTGGATCTTAGCGCTTCGGCCGAAAATACCTTTTTTGAAGGTGATGTCGAGGATCTCTGAAAGCGGGAGGCGAACCTCTTTGACGCCGCCGCCGATAAGGCCGAAGAGTTTGGATT
>JACDAK010000020.1 GCA_013695495.1 Blastocatellia bacterium
GGTTCAGCTGTGCAAATGGTGCTGCCGAACCGACCGACTCAGGCCGAGCTGACGACGTATTTCAACAGCATCAGAGCGCGAGTCAAGGGAAACATTGTTTTTTACGGTGAGCCGGCGAGAGTTCCGGTGAATATCAATCCGCCGCCTAAGCGGATCCCGGATGAGACAGCGAAGCGGAACGTAAACCCTTACGCGGAGCCCGTCCGGCCGCAGATTCAGGCGCCGCCGCCTCCTGAACCAAAACCCGACGCGCTGCCATTTCAGGAAGTGACAACACAGGTGAACCAGTTTCTGCTGGACGCGGGAGCGGCCGTGAGGGTCAATGACGCGGGACGTGAGCATGGGCAGATCAGGGCGTTTTCAAACAGCACTTACGACGTGGCCAAGGTTGTGCCGACGGTCGTGATGCGTAATGAGGACTTTGGCCGTATCGTGCGGCTTGTGCAAAGCGGACGCGAGGTACGGCTCGAATTTGACATCAGAAACCAGGTCTATCCCGAAGGTGCGACAGCGTATAACACCGTGGCCGAGATCGTCGGTACCGACAAAGCGGACGAGGTCATCATGATGGGCGGCCACTTGGATTCATGGCACGCTGCGACCGGTGCGACGGACAACGCGACCGGATGTGCGGTGATGATGGAAGCCGCAAGAATTCTTTTGGCGCTTGGTGTGAAGCCGCGGCGGACTATTCGCGTTGCACTCTGGAGCGGCGAGGAGCAGGGGCTTCTCGGCTCACGCGCTTACGTTGAGCAGCATTTCGGAACGGCTGAGAACCCGAAGCCGGCATGGTCCAAATTCGGCGGGTACTTTAACCATGATACGGGAACAGGACGGATCAGAGCCATGACGGTTTTCGGGCCGCCCGAAGCCGCGACAGTTCTACGAAATGCTGTTGGCCCGTTCTCATTCATGGGGATCGAAGGAGCTATCGCAACGCGTAGCCGCGGTCTCGGCGGTTCGGACCACACGTCGTTCAACGCGGCGGGCTTGCCGGGCATTGGAACGACGCTCGACCCGATCGAATACGGCACTCACACGTGGCATACAAACCTTGATACGTTTGAGCGGCTTATCGAAGCCGATCTGCAGCAGGGAGCGATTGTTATCGCGGCGGCTGTATATCAACTAGCAATGAGGGACGAGCTTCTGCCGAGATTCCCGCCGGCTCAAATGCCCGCAGCACCCCCTCTGCGGCCGAACTAGTTTCACGAGGGCGGCTGGGCAGCGACGGTGATCGAATACGACATCCTAGGCAGGGTCACCTCCTTTGGTCGCGAACAGCGCAAAGATCTAAGACGCTAGCGAACGTCTGATATAATTTTGGGTCACCAAGGTCCCCTTTATTTTTGATGTTGCAAGAGTTAGGAATTTCCAAACAGGATAGCCGTCCGCAGCGCGTCAGTTCAAGCGAGCTGGGCGTTAAGGGCGAGGCTATGGCCGCGAAACGGCTTGAAGCGGACGGATATCGGCTGGTGCTGTCGAATTTCAAGGTCCCGATCGGGCGGAATACAAAAGGCGTTCAGGTTACGGGCGAGATCGACATTGTCGCGCTCGATGGCGAAACGCTTTGCTTCGTTGAGGTGAAAACGCGGCGGAAGCGCGATTTCGGTGGTCCGCTGACGGCGGTAGACCGGCGAAAGCAGCGGCAGATAACCCGCACCGCGAGGGGATACCGGCAGATGTTCGGTGTTTGGGCGATGCCGTACAGGTTCGACGTTGTGACCGTCGTTCTGAGAAAAGGGGAACCTGCCGAGATAGAGATCGTAAAGGGATTCTGGAGCGAACAAAAATTCAGAAAGCAGAGATGGAGCGGCGACAACGCATGGAGCGGTTAGCGCCGCATTGCGTGACGGAGATTTTATGAAGCAAAGATTTGGAACGATCGTGTTGAGCGTGTTGATAGTTGCGAGTTTGTCGGCTGCGGTTTCGGCACAGGTACCGCCGCTGATCGACCGTGAGATCTTCTTTGGAAACCCTGAGTATGCTGGGGCGCAGATCTCGCCGGACGGGAAGTATATCTCGTTCATTAAGCCGTTGAACGGTACTATGAATGTTTGGGTGAAGGGAATCGCAGAGCCTTTCGGCGCTGCACGCCCTTTGACGAACGACGTCCGGCCGGTGCGGTCTTATTTCTGGGCGCGAGACGGCAAGTACATACTCTTTGTGCAGGACAAGGGCGGCGACGAGAACTTTAATGTTTACGCGGTGAATCCGGCCGACAAGCCCGCGACGGGCAGTCAGGTGCCGGAGGCTCGGAACATCACATCCGCGACCGGAGTTCGGGCTATGATGCACGCGGTGCCGAGGTCGGAACCCGACGCGATCTATATCGGGCTCAACGATCGGGACCGTGCGTGGCACGATCTCTATAAAGTGAAGATCTCTACGGGCGAACGCGAGCGGATAATGGAGAACCGCGATCGGCTGCAGCGGATGATGTTCGACAATTCCGATAAACTGCGGCTCGCCACGCGCTCGGCCCCGAACGGCGATACGGAGTTCCTGCGGGTCAATGAAGACGGGAGCACTACCAAGATATACTCCTGCGATGCTTTTGAGGAGTGTGCGCCGCTGCGTTTTCATAAGGACAACAAACGCCTGTACATCCGTACGAACAAAGACGACGCAGATCTGATCGAGCTAGCGTTTCTTGATGTTGCGACAGGGAAGGTAGAGCGGGTTGAAGGCGATCCGTTGAAGAAGGTCGATCTCGCTAATGCTATTTTTTCAGATCGGACGAATGAACTCGTCGCCACGATCTATGAAGATGACCGCAAGCGCATCTTCTGGAAAGATTCCCAATACAAGAAAGATCAGGAGGAAATAAAAAAGCGTCTAGGCGATCGGGATGTGTATTTTCAGT
>JACDAK010000064.1 GCA_013695495.1 Blastocatellia bacterium
GGGCAACAGCATCTTAGTTTTGATCTCGATGAGTTGCGCGGCCATTACCAGGAAATCGGCGGCGACGACGATGTCCATATTCTTCATCAGACGGATGTAGCGCAGGTAATCGTCGGTGATACGGGCGATGGGTATGTCAAAGATGTTTGCCTGTTCCTGGCGGATCAGATACAGCAGGAGGTCGAGCGGGCCGGCGAATTGGCCCATCTTTACATTGAGTTCATCGCGCGATTCTGCTGAGACCTCGGCGGTCTCGCTGAAAAAGTCGAACGAATATTGCTCGGGTTCCTGCTGTTCCATCAAAGAGTGCATTGTATCGCAGCGGTGGGGTGTAGACTAAATGTACTTGGTCTCGCGGAGATAAATAATGTAGTCGGTTTGCGGCGGTGCGATGTTGTTGTCGCGAAGGAGGCGGACAATGTTTCCGCGGTGGGTGGCTGAGTGGAACAGCACGTGGGTGAGCATTTCGCGGTAGGTGTTTTCGAACGGCGTGCCCTCGCTGGAGCGGTAGCGGGCACGAATGTCGAGGCCTTCGTCGTCGAAGCGGCGGAGCAGGACGTCGTAGAGATGGCCGGTCTCGCGTGCGATCTCGCCGCATTCATCGAGTGTTAGCTCGGGCCAGAAGTCGAAGCCGGTGGAGTCTTTGCCGAAAAGCCGCGCGTAGTATTCTTGTTCGGTGGTGAGGATGTGGGCGAGGATCTTTTTAGCATCGGGGGAATCTGTTGATTTTAGGGCGACGACGATACGTCGGTTTGCCCAGTCGTTGTAGGCGAAGAGTTGGCGGAGATGTTCGACCGTGTTCATTCGTCGACGGCGTATCGTTTGAGATCTTCGAGTGAGACGACCGTTAATGCGGCTTGGTGCGTGGCCTCGAGGTAAACCTGGGGGGCCATGTCGTGTTCGAGCGCTTCGCGCCATCGGAGCATGCAAAGGCACCATTTGTCGCCCCCTTTCAGGCCGGGGAAGGCGTATTGCGGCATAGGAGTTGAGAGGTCGTTGCCGACGGATTTTGAGAAAGCTAGGAACTCATCGGTCGCGCGGATGCAGACGGTGTGGCGGCCGGTATCATCGAGGCCGGTGCGGCAGTAGCCGTCGCGATAGAAGCCGGTCATCGGATCGGAGCAGCAGAGTTCGAGGTCGCCGCCCAGGACGTTCTTTGGTTTAGGATTGTGGCCGTTGCCGCTGCCGTTTGTGTACGCCATAGTGTTGTAGAGATTAATTTAACACGAGGGTTGGGAAATCTGTGAATTTGTCCTGAGCTGTCTGGGCCCTGTCCCGGGTGTGTCCGGGGGCGGCTGCGGACAGGGAACTCCTGTTGTTTCAGCGTTTAGTCGCATTTTTTACAAATTCGTGGTGTTTTTTGCGGTTCCCAGATATATGAGCACGCTGCCCACCTACGAGAGGGGGTGTGGAGAAAGCGACCCCGTCGCTACGGCTCCGGGGTACTGACGCTACGGCTCCGGGTACTGACATGCGGACTACAATCCCATAGATTTGTAAACCGATCCAAGGGTGTCCGACGCGATCGTGCGGGCCTTTTCGGCACCGGGGTGAAGGATGCCGATGAGCGCTTCGTCGTCAAACTCTCGCACGCGGTCTTGGAAGGGGCGGAGGAACTCGACGGTGGCTTCGGCAAGTTCGGATTTGAAATCGCCGTAGCCTTTGCCGCGGAAGTGTTCGGTGCATTCATCGGCGGACTTGCCAGTAAGGAGTTGGAAGATGGTTAGGAGATTGTTGATGGCTGGGCGGGACTCGTCGAATTCGATGGTTGTGCCGGAATCGGTGACGGCGCGTTTGATCTTTTTGGTTACGGTGTCCGGGTCGTCGAGGAGGAAGATGGAGCCGTTGGCGTTGTCGTCGGATTTGGACATCTTCTTTTCGGGGTCTTGGAGCGATTTAATGCTCGCGCCGGCTTTGGGGATATAGGGCTCAGGCACGGTGAAGGTGTCGCCGTAGCCGCGGTTAAAGCGTTCGGCGAGGTCGCGGGAGAGTTCGAGGTGCTGCTTTTGGTCCTGTCCGACGGGGACGAGATCGGTCTGGTAAAGCAGGATGTCGGACGCCATTAGGATCGGATAGGTAAACAGGCCGACGCCGGCGCGTTCGGCGTTGCCTTTGCCCTTGTCTTTGAACTGCGTCATGCGTTCGAGTTCGCCCATGCGCGCGATGCATGAGAGGACCCATGCGAGCTCTGTGTGCTCGGGGACGTCGGACTGGATGAAAATGGTCGAGCGCTGGGGATCGACGCCGGCGGCGAGATATATGCGTGCGAGATCGAGCGTCTTTTGCCTTAGCGTTTTGGGATCCTGCGGCAGTGTGATGGCGTGCAGGTTAACAATGCAATAGAACGCCTCGTACTCGTCCTGCAACGCGACCCAATTTTTGAGAGCTCCGAGGTAGTTGCCGATATGCAGCTGGCCTGTCGGCTGAGCTCCGCTGAAGATGCGTTTTTTCATTGGCGAGTGGATGCGATGGAACGTTTATGCAGCTTTCTGTACCGGTGAATTGATGGGCGGCGCGGTTTGATCCATCCGGCCGGCCAAGAGAGCGGGAACCGAGATGTCCTCGTCCAGTTCATCCCAGTGCAAGCCAGCGCCGCCGCCGCTGATAAGATAGCTTTTTCGTTGGACCGGAGATGCCGCTGCGAGGCGGGGGAAATAGGCTAACGGTACGCCAAGCTGCCGACCGTCAGAGAGTTGTACCAACATGTTATCGTCGTCAAAGGTTGCGGCGGTGGCCAACGGTTCATTGGTTAAAGTGTTCATTCCATGCTTCCTCGATCTCTGATCTTCTATTATCGACAATCTTCCGAATTTTGTTAAGCTCGCGGGCTGTAAACCCATAAGAATCAGCGACCCTTACGTCGGGAAAAAGCCAGGGTTTTGCTACGCTGCGTTCCTTCCGGACATGGACAAGCACGGGCTCCCGGGGATCTCCTTCGTTCGAAAAGAAGAAGAATCTGAACCCTTCGGAGGTAAATA
>JACDAK010000068.1 GCA_013695495.1 Blastocatellia bacterium
ATCATACGACCGTTCCAACCCCAGCACATCGCTTCCCACTTCAAAACTCTTGATTCCCGGAACCAACTCCGATAAACTCCGCAGCCGCTCAACATGCTCCCGCCGCTCCGCCTCCGTCGTCTCCGCCTTATATTTCCAACAAACTACATGTGTAAGCATCATTTATTCGCCGCTTTCGCACCACTCCTTCGTCACCCGATGCCGATACTCGAACATTCTCTCAAGTTTCGGCACGATAACAAACGGCGCCGCCATCTGCCCAAATATCCACAAGGGCGGCTCAAACTCAATTTCATCGATCAATCGCGACCCCTCACCCTCAGCCTTAACAATATGCTGATGCTTCCAAGATGCGAACGGCCCCGAAACCTGCACATCCTCAAACATCCGCGGCGGATCATAAACCGTGTGCTCCGCCACCCACCGCGAAGGCACCACCCCAAAGATCTTCTGCTCAATGATCGCCCGCGACCCAACTTTCGAAATATCCGCGCGCTCCACGATCCGCGCATTCTCCCAAGGAGGGATCAGCCGCTCGATCGCATCCGGCATTTCATGAAACCCAAAAACTCTCTCCGGCGCCGCGTAAATAAAACTCTCTTTTCGAAATTTCATTGCCCCCAACCTCCGCGCGGCTGATCACCCGTCCTGTCGCGTGCCTTATCAGTTATCCAAAATTCAGATTGTCATGTTCATCCTGATCGCCATCACCGGATGAAAATTATGAGCGCGACCCGATCAGCCCTGTCAGCATCTTACCTCGCCCGCTGCCGCCCCATCATCAGCCGCCTCAACCCCGTTACCAGCACATCCAAAACACGTCATCGGCCTACCCCGACACCCCCGCAATCCGACCATCACCCCGCACTCGCCCGAGCCGCCTTTTCGCTTAAAATGCTCCAAACCTTCCGTATATGCCGCACCTCTACCCTAATGCTCCCAACAGATAGCCTGATCACAAACTTCCCGTTCAACTTCGTATGCGACAAAAAAGCCTCCCCCGACGCATTGATCTCACTCATTATCTGCTCATTCAAAGCATCAGAGCCCTTCGCCCGAAAACAAACCAACGCAAAAGGCACCGGCGCCATCAGCTCAAAATTCTCCGATTCCTCCACCAAACCCGCAAAAACATTCGCTAATCTGCAATGCTCCCGTATCCGCGCCTCCAACCCATCACGCCCGAAATACCTCATCACCATCCACAATTTCAACGACCGAAACCGCCGCCCCAACTGTATCCCATAATCCATCCCATTCTTCACACCCTCAGCATCATCCGTCCGCAAATACTCCGGAACCAACGAAAACGCCCGTTTTAACTGGCTCATATCGCGACAGTACAACACCGACAGGTCAAACGGAGTGAACAACCACTTATGCGGATTCACCACTATCGAGTCCGCCTTCTCCCACCCGTCAAACAGCTCCCGCTTCTCCTTCATCAACGCCGCCGGCCCCGCATATGCCGCGTCCACATGCATCCAAACCCCGTGTTTACGGCATATTTCCGCGATCTCACCCACCGGGTCCACACTCGACGTCGACGTCGTCCCGATCGTCGGAATCACACATATCGGCCTAAACCCCGCCGTAATATCCTCCTCCATCGCCTCCGCAAGCTTATCCGCCCGCATCTCGAACCGATCATTGCATTCGATCTTCCGCAAACTCCGGATTCCCAGCCCCAACGTTATACACCCCTTATCTATTGAGGAATGAACATGTTCCGAGCAATAGACCCGCAAAAGCGGCAGGTCCGCCCGCCCGCTCATCCCCTCTTCCCGCACATCAAACCCCGCCCGCTCCCTCGCCGCCGCCAGCGCATGCATCGTCGAAACCGACGCCGTATCGTAAATAATTCCTTCAAATTCTCCGGGCAAACCCAGCATTTCACGCAGCCAGTTCAGCGTTACATCCTCCAATTCCGTCGACGCCGGAGCCGTCCGCCACAGCATCGCCTTCATATCGAACGCCGCCGCCATCATCTCGCCAAACACACCCACTGACGACGCCGAAGTCGCAAAAAGCCCGTGAAAATTGGGGTGATTCCAATTCGTCACCCCCGGCAAGATGTACTTCTCAACATCCGCAAAGATCTCCGCCATCCCCTCGCCCGCCTCGGGCGCCGAGCCCGGTAGCCCCTCCGCAAGCCAGCCTGGCTCCAGCTGCGAAAGCACCGGCCGCTCCTCTATCCCCTCCAGATACCCCGCGATCATCTCCACCGCCTCGTGCCCAAACCGGCGAAATTCGTCCGCCGGAATATCTCCCGTCTTCGGAGTTTTTTCCATAAACGCACCCTCAACGCGCACACTAAACGCCCAAGCCCTATTTCTAGCTTGTATTTCCCTTTAGCCTAATTATACAATGCTTTCCGTTATACTTTTCCAAGTTAAGGGCCATGGGCCAAGCTCTTCCTTTCAGCAATAGTCCGACTAAAGTTTATTCTTGAGGTGAAAATGAATCACAAAGTCTCGAATTTCGCGCTCGCAGTGTTTGCCACCCTTTTTCTTCCGGTCATCTCCTTTGCGCAGGAGGCAACTCAGCAGCTGGGCCTCGACCAGCGGATCGACGCAGCTTTCAAGCCCTATGCCGACGGCTTCGAAGGCCTTGTATTCTACCCCGCGCCGCTGCCCGAACCCTTTAACCTTCCGATCATTCTTTACCTCCTGATCTCCGGAGCGACCTTCTTTACTGTTGTTTTCGGCTTTATCAATATCCGCAAATTTCCCCTTGCATTGCGGGTAGTTCGCGGAACCTATGACGAAATTGAGATGTCCGGGCCCGATCCTGCCGCTGAGATACACACCACCGCAGAAGGCGACGTCATCGGCACCATCAAGGACGAAAGCCAGCATGGCGAGGTTAGCCACTTTCAGGCTCTGGCCACTGCGGTTTCCGGAACGGTCGGCCTCGGCAACATCGCCGGCGTAGCGATCGCGATCGGCATAGGCGGCCCAGGAGCCACGTTCTGGATGATAATTGCCGGCCTTTTAGGCATGTCCTCCAAGTTCGTCGAATGTACCCTCGGCGTAAAATACCGCGACATCGGCCCCGACGGCGTAGTACACGGCGGTCCCATGTATTACCTCTCCCGCGGTCTCGCCGAACTAAAACTCGGCCCGCTGGGCAAGGTTCTCGCTGTTATTTTCGCGGTTTTCTGCGTCGGCGGCGCGTTCGGCGGCGGAAACGCCTTCCAGGCAAATCAGGCAACAAGCCAGCTCACGACAATGTTCGATCTCGGCCAAAGCGGAGCCGCCCGCACCGTCATTGGTGTGATCATGGCGATCCTGGTTGCGATCGTGATCATCGGCGGCATCAAGCGGATCGCAAAGGTAACCGAAAAACTCGTGCCTTTAATGGCAGTGATTTACATCATCGCCTCGATAATCATTATCCTTTTCCACTTCACCGAGGTTCCGACTGCCATCGGCATGATAATCTCCGGTGCATTCACGCCTGAAGCTGGTGTCGGCGGCGTTGCAGGCGTTATCATTCAGGGCTTCCGCCGTGCCGCCTTCTCTAACGAAGCCGGTGCCGGTTCGGCCGCTATCGCTCACTCCGCGGTTAAAACCAAATACCCCGCCAGCGAGGGTTTGGTCGCCTTGCTCGAGCCTTTCATCGACACCGTAGTGATCTGCACCATGACAGCGGTCGTCATCGTCCTGTTCAATATGCAGGGTGATTTCTTCCAGTACGGCGGCATTGTCGACGCAAGCGGTGCCCGCAACGTCATGATCGACGGGCAAGTGGTAAATGGCGTGGATCTAACGGCCCGGGCGTATAACGACGTCTTGCCCGGCTTCAACATCGTGCTTACCGTCGCGATCGTGCTCTTTGCGTTCTCGACCATGATCTCGTGGTCCTACTACGGGCTCCAGTCGTGGAAGTACCTCTTCGGCCGCTCGGTCGCAGCAGACCTCTCGTTCAAGGTCCTGTTCTGCATCTTCGTCGTTATCGGCGCTGCTGCTTCGCTGGGTTCGGTCCTCGCGTTCTCTGACGCGATGATCCTTGCGATGGTATTCCCGAACATGATCGGCCTGTTCTTCCTCTTCCCGAGGGTAAGAGAAGAACTGGCACGCTACCTGAAAGCGATCGGCGGCTGATCGCACCTACTCAGACAAAGAAAAAGGGCCGCAACTTAACCGTGCGGCCCTTTTCTTATTGCGCCGAAGCGTCCGTCAGTATCGCCGGAGCTCCCGTCAGCGTCGCCGGAGCTCCCGTCAGCGTCGCCGGAGCTCCCGTCAGCTTCGCCGGAGCTCCCGTCAGAGTCGCCGGAGTTCCCGTCAGAGTCGCCGGAGTGTCCGTCAGAGTCGCCGGAGTGTCCGTCAGAGTCGCCGGAGCGTCCGTCAGCGTCGCCGGAGCCTCCCGCGTTTATGGAAAAACAAAAGGCAGAGCCTGTGACGCTCTGCCTTTCAATTGAGTTAGTACTTTGACTAGAGACCCGGTATTCCAGTACCTCCCGTATCGAGCTTAGCAACCGCGTCAGGATAAATGCGAATTCGGCCGTCGGCCTCCATCGCACGTCGTGTCGAGGCTATATAATTCGCATAAACCTCACCGCGTTTGCGGTTCAGCATCTGATCCATCAGCTGGTCGCCCTGAGCTGCGAATTCGTCCATGTCCGCATCCTGCCTGCTGGTGAGACCCACGACGTACCAGCTGTCGCCCACCCGTATCGGCGTTCGCGACACCTCGCCCGGCTTCATGCCATAGATCGCGTCCTCAAGAGCCTGGCTCGTCGAAGCCGCCGGCCCTTCGCCGAGCGGCGAGCCGAGCGTAAAGCCAGACGACTGCTGCATTTTGAAGTTGCGAGCCTGGGCAGCCGTGCTCATTGCATTAACTGAATCGGCACCCGCGGCTATCTGATTCGCGATCTCCTCGATCTGGCCGCGGGCTTTTTCGAGCTTCACGACCTCAATGATCTGATCACGGACCTCAGCGAATTCCGCATCGCGCGGTTCGCGCCTTTCAACCAGCAGCGGGACAGCAAAACCCTCGGGAACAGGGATCTTCTCACCCACATCCGACGGGTTCTCAAGTCCTGCGATACCCTCTTCGAACTGCGGCGAAACGCCGATGCCTTCTACCGTGTCGCCGGGTGTGATGAAAGGCGTCTCACGCACCATGTCTGCCGCGTTCATGTTGGCATCACCCGCAAACTGCTTTGCAACTGCCGCTACGTCCTTAGATTCGCGAAGCGCGGCGGTCGCGTTTTCTGCCAATTCCGCCGCGGCTCCATATGCCCGGCGGTTACGCATGCTCACGTCTAGCTCTTTACGAGCCATTTCAAACGTTTTAGGAACGTCCTCGCCCCGACGAAGTATGAACAGACGGCCCTCATATGAGATCGGTTCCGTTATCTCGCCCGGCTGCATGCGAAGCAAGCGTTGATACGGGTCCGTGGGATTAGCAGGATTTTCTCGGACCGTGCCCGGAATCGCACCGCCGTTTCTCGCCGTCGCTGCGTTCTCGCTCTGTCCGCGTGCGATCTCTGCAAACGCTTCCTGGCTAACGGTCTCGCCGCCGGCCCTTAGTTGGGTTATTACCTCCGACGCCTTCTGAAATACCGGTCCTTCGAACTCTGGCTTCGCCACCCGCAGCACGATCTCCTGCCCCGTCACACCGGCGATGCGGCGCTCTTCCGGAAGCTTGTCGTATTCCGCACGAAGCTCTTCCTCCGTGATCGTCAACCGTTCGCCCATCTTAGCGGTGTTCACGAACAGATACCGGATCTTCTTCTGCGGCGAGCTAATGTAGTATGCCTGCTTGTTCTGCTCGTAATGACTTCGAAGCTCTTCTTCGCTCGGAGTAATCGTCTCTGCAAGGTCCAGAGCATTCACCGAAACGTACGAAACGTCGAACGTCGTGTTACGGCGCTGGTAATCCTCGATCACTTCCTGTTCCGAAACTGAAACCGCCGAGGTTATCAAAGCACGAAGCTTTTCCGCACTCAGATCGTCGCGAATCTGCTGTTCGAAAGCACTTACCGAACCAAATTGTGCGGTTACGTTCTGTTCGTAAATCTTTTGATCGAATGGCTTGCCGTCCTGCGGTGCAAACTGTCGCCGGATCTCGGCCGCCACTTCCTGGTTCGAAGCCGTAAGATCAAGCCGCGAAGCCTCGACCCGCGAGATCCGGCTGGCGATCAGGCCGTCCAATATCATCTTGGTCGGGAACTTCTGGCCCTGGCTAAACCTTGAATAGCTTTCCTTTTGACGTGCAAGTTCGCCGACCGTGATCATTTGACCTGCAACAACGGCGGCCCGCTCGTCGCTGCGGACAAGGTTGGCGCCAACATCCGGGTTCGTCGGTGCATAGAACAGCACAAGGCTGAGCACCATAACGACCGCGAATAAGAGAAGGACGAAACTGCGCGTCTTTTCAAGACGACGGATAAATTTCAACATCTGTGAATACCTGGTCTAGTGTGTTAATGAGATATTTCCGAACAAACCGCAATTCTAACAAAACCGCAAATTAAAACCAATCGGCTATGGACCTTGGATGCCTCGACGCATCTCAAGGTCGCCCCTGTTTAATCGCATGATTGATTGAATTTTGCGGTTTTTTGGTAAATACTTGCTCATCACCGCTTAGATGGAACGTGTCGAATTAAAAACTGTCGGGATCGTGGTAAAGCCGGATCATGAAGCCGCGTGGCGGACGGCCTGTGAGCTGTCAGGGTGGCTATCGCGCCGCGGTATTACGCTTGCCGGCGAACCGTATTGCCCCGTCGAAGCTATCGACCTGGAAGCCGAAGAGCGGCATAATGGCCGCGGCGCCCTCGGTGCCGCCGCAGACCTGATCGTCGTTCTCGGCGGCGACGGCACCATGATCTCGACCGCTCGGCTCATTGGAGATCACGAAGTTCTGGTGCTCGGTGTCAACTACGGTAGCCTTGGCTATCTAACCGACTTTCGCATCGAGGAAATGTATTCCGCCCTCGAATCCATCTTCGAAGGCAATTACGAGATCGACCGCCGCGTAATGCTCGGCGTCGAACATCGGCGGCGCGACAAGATGCTCGCCAAAGGCCGCGTCCTCAACGATGTGGTGATCAACAAAGCCGCGCTCGCCCGCATTATCGAGATCGACGTAGACCTCAACGGCCTTTTCGTCAATTCTTTCCGCGCAGACGGACTGATAGTCTCTACACCAACCGGCTCAACGGCGTATAACCTCTCCGCTGGCGGCCCCATCATCTACCCATCGATGAACGCCATCGTCGTGACACCAATTTGCCCCTTCACGCTGACCAACCGGCCGATCGTCATTCCGGATGACGCGGTGGTCGAACTCACGCTGAAGAATGAAAATGAAGGCGTGGTGCTTACGTTCGACGGCCAGATCGGCTACCCCATGGAATCGGGCGATCGAGCCGTGATCAGAAAAAGCGGTACAACTTTTAACCTGTTGCAGCCGCCCAACCGCAACTACTTCGACGTCCTGCGGAACAAACTGAAGTGGGGCCGCTAGCCTAACAAGCTAGGCTGCATATCATCGTCTTCGACATATCCCTCAGGCCACCAAATTAGAGCATCCAAGTCGCAGCGTTCTCTCGCATCGAACACGACCCCTTCCTGTTCGAGCATCGACTGCTGCAGATTCACCGGAATCGTCATCTTGCCGGTCGAGCATTTCCCCTGAGCGTTGATAACTCGTTGCCACGGCACATTATCCGTATCCGCAGCGTGCATCACATACCCAACCGTCCGCGGCGTGTAACCTTCACCGAGGATCGAAGCGATCTGCCCATACGTCATCACCCGGCCTGCGGGGATTCGCGCCACCAAGTCGAAGACGCGCTTCTGATAGGATCTTTCGTTCGCGAATTTCACAACGTTCTCAATATCGTCCTTGCCGGCGAGCCGTCCCCCAATCCACCGGTGAATTTCAGCGGCAAGCAGATCAGCTCATAATCGCCGGCAGCCACCCCGCGAAGGTCCAACCCTTCAAGTATGACGATCTCTTGCTCCAAAAGCGCTATATGCGTCGCAAAATCGTCGGAGCCGAACTTTTCAACCGAAAGATAGTCGATACCGACCAGTTGAACCTTCATCTCGGCAAGCTTTCTCGCAGCCTCCGGCGTAATGTACGTAAAATCCGTCCGAAAGCCATCTTCCGGGGTCGCCCAAAAATTCGAGTTCCGCGTTTTGAATATGACGCGCTCGGCACCGTCGATTCCAGTAAGATGCTCAGGTCCGATCGCAGTCACGTCCGCCGCGACCCCCACTACCCGACACGGCCCGATCAGCTTATTCAGGTCAAGGTCCTCGACCCGCCGCGTTCCATCGATAAAATGATTCGGTGCGTCCACGTGTGTTCCGGTGTGGGCACCGAAACAAAGCTGCGAAACATTTGCAGGTCCACCCTCAGCCATTGCGAGATGTACATCAACCGAGGCCCGCGGGTCGCCATCGTAGATAGGTACCGAGTTGCTGATCGGAACTGTGATGTCGTAAAACTTCATTTCCAAAAGCATCTTAACGCCGCAAAAGCTTACATGAAACCGGGTCGCCGTTCAACATTCTTCCTTTCGCGGGTTTACGTCAAAACATCAATGGGTAAAACTAATTCTATGGACATCAAGCACATTAAAAACGACAGCCGCGGTGCCTTCGTCATCAAGCAGGATGGCGAGCGATCAGCTGAACTGACCTACGTCAAAGCCGGCGAATCCAAGTTCATAATCGACCATACCGAGGTCGACCCGTCGCTCCGGGGCCAAGGCGTCGGCGAAAAGCTCGTCGATGCCGCCGCCGACTACGCCCGCGAAAACAACCTCAAGATCTTCGCAACCTGCCCATTCGCGATCAATGCCCTGCGGGAAAACGAAAGCTACTCAGACGTATTTGAAGGATAGTCGATGCAACCCCTTCGCATCTCTGCGTCCAGCTATTCTAATACCGCCCCGCTGATCTGGAGTATCCTATACGGATCGGAACGCGGCAAAGTCGAGTTGATTCTCGACAACGCCCCGGCCCGCTCCGCCGAGCTTCTAGACACGGACCGCGTCGCCATCGCGCTCGTGCCAGCAATAGCCTCGCAGCTCATCGACGATGTAAAGCTTGTTCCTGACGTTTGCGTCGGAGCCCGCGAGCGGGTCCGTAGCGTTTGTCTTGTAACGAAGGGCCGTGAGCTAGATCAAATAAAAAGTGTCTCTCTCGACACCTCGTCGCGAACATCCGCGGCGTTGACCAAGATATTTTTTCGTGAGTTTTTGCGCAGCGAGCCTGTTTGGCAAGACGCAGATCCGAACATCGAAAATATGTTGGAAGTGTCTGACGCAGCGTTACTGATAGGTGATCCGGCACTCCAGCTTTGGACGGCCGAGAGCGATTATATCCTTTTCGATCTCGCTCAACTCTGGCGCAAATATACGGGTCTTGGATTCATTTTTGCGATGTGGATGACTCGGCGCGATTCGCTTGAGATCGATCTGGCCGCAGCTCGCGACGAAGGAGTAAAGAACATCGCCCGCATAGCCGCTAACTACGAAGCCGAGATCGGGATGAGCAGGACTGATCTTTTTCAGTATCTGACTGAAAATATCAGTTATTCAGCTGACGAGGAGATGCTTGCCGGAATGGATCTATACTTCGACCTTGCCGCAAAACACGGGCTGACGCCCGCTCGCCGTACCGTCCGGTTTCTGCCGGGTTAAAATAGACCTGACTGAAACAGCAATAACCAACCCGCCACCAGTACAAAAAGCAGCAATCCAAGGTCGGTCGTTCCAAGTTGTTGTTCGTGATTCCTCATTTCCGCCTACACCTTCCGCAAAAATCGTTCCATACCAATAGACGCGAAATGCGGCCCATTTTTGTCTCAGTCGGAAAAAAATTGTCTCAATTTGATTGAATTCGCGTCGTGGATGCGTGCAGGTGAACGGAAAGAAGTCAAAGAACCGGCCGTTTCAAATCTTGCGCAAGCGTTGAATGGTCTATCTTTCCTTCATTATCCTTGAGGTGTTCAATCACGATCAAACCCATCTGAATGCGGCGATCAAGGTCCTTCGGCTTGCCGAGAATGTAAAGTATCGATCGCTGCTTTCCCGGCGTCAGGCCATGGAAAAGCTCATCACCCTCAGGATCTTGATCCAGTATCTCGCGAAACTCCTCAGGCATCGGCAGTCCATACTTGCTTTCATCCTTCCAGATCTCGACGCTTAGAGTATCTCCAGGTTCAATGCCGAGCCTCGTACGGATCCCCTTGTTGACCATTATGAAAAACGCATCGTGGTAGGGCATCAACGCACACTGCAGCGTTTCTCGCCCCTCGAGCCTGCAGACCACTCGTCGGCTGCCTTCCTCGAACCGAAACTTTCCGGCCGCCGCAGCCGAAACCGTTATGTAATGCCACCCGGACTCGGGCGAGAACTTTTCGAGTTTCGCTTTGAATTTTGCAGACCTCATAAAAAGAGTGTGCTCGCCACCGACCAGCGGCCTGCGTTACGATTTATGTTAGTTCTGATAAGATTATAACTGAACAACCGGGTAGTTCCGCTGCTGACCGAGAGACGAATGGAAAAAGATATACAGGCCATTTTAGACAGAGCACTCGACGGTGAACGCCTTACGAGCGATGATTGCACCGATCTCCTCAAGTCGAACGATTTCGTCCGGATCGGGCTCGCTGCGCACGAGATGCGCATGCGGCACAACCCCGCTGACGCCGTAACTTACATCATCGACCGCAACATTAATTACACCAACGTCTGCAACGTCGTCTGCACCTTCTGCGCGTTCTATCGCCGACCCGGAAAGCCCGACACCTACGTCCACTCCATCGACGAGATCTGCAAACGCATTGACGAGACCATCGCACTCGGCGGAACCGGCGTTCTGATGCAGGGCGGGCTGCATCCCGATTTCAATATTGAATGGTACGAAGACCTCCTACGAACGCTCCATTCGAAATACCCAAATTTTCAACTTCACTGCTTTTCGCCGCCGGAGATCCATAACATCTCGCTCATCTCAAGGCTCGATTACGTGACCATTTTGCAGCGGTTGAAAGATGCCGGACTCAACTCCATGCCCGGCGGCGGCGGCGAGATCCTCGACGACGAGGTTCGGAAGCGAGTCTCTACGAAATGCACCACTCAAGAGTGGCTGGATGTGATGCGTGCCGTCCATCAAGTCGGCCTCATCTCCACGGCTACCATGATGTTCGGCATCGGCGATGGCATCGAACACCGCGTCCGCCATCTCGAACGCATCCGTCAAGTTCAGGACGAAGCCCTTGCGAACAAGGCTAACGACCCAAACTACGGCCAGTTCACCGCCTTCATCCCCTGGACCTTCCAGCGCGAAAACACGGCCCTCGGCCGTAAGATCACCGAAGAACCGACCGGCATCGACTACCTAAAGATGCTCTCCGTCTCGCGGCTCTTCCTCGATAACATCCGGCACATCCAGTCGTCATGGCTAACCCAAGGGATCCGCCTCGGCCAATCCGCACTCCGTTTCGGCGCCGACGACATGGGCTCCATAATGATCGAAGAAAACGTCGTCTCCGCCGCCGGCGCCAACAACGAGGCCAATGAACGGGACCTCCGCTACCAGATCCGTGAAGCCGGCTTCACCCCCCAACAACGCGACATCCTCTACAACTACATAAACCGGGAAAGCACCGACGAACTAGACACCCGAAACTCGATGCCGCTGAAATCGCTGAACGTTGCCTTTGCGGACTGAGTGGACTTAAATGATGGCGAAGCCAAAATTTATCATAGGCACGTCATTGCTTTCATTGACCACTGGCTCTCTTGCGATTGCGCCAGTAGTAATGAGTGAAAACGGATATGTGGGATCAATCGTATTTCTCCCTGTGCTAATAGTCGTTTTGATTGTCGCCGCTCTTACCTTTTTGGTCGGCATTGTTGTACTTGCTACCTGGAGAGAACTCGGTCCCTACATTTTGCTTTTCGCGATGCTTCTGCCCATTGGCTTTTTTACTGGAGCCATGATTTCGAAGCACCTAGAGATCGGCGCGTACAAGGTGGAACCGACGCGGCCCGTAGTACCGGCGATTTCGAACAAAGTGCTGTCCAAGAAAGAGGCGACTCATGATGAGGTGCAGCGTTTCTGGACTGAGATCGTGGGTTATCCAACAGGTAAAGCAAGCCGCTGGAGTCGGCCGGGAGTTCAGGCAGTCCTCGGAGCATTAACTGCCGAGATCGCCCGACAAAGTTTTTAGATGCCGCAAATAATTCTCAAAACCCACATCAATGCCCCCGCCAAGATCTGCTTCGACCTGATGCGGGATATCAGGCTCCACACCGAGACGACCGCTCAGACCGGAGAGCGCGCAGTCGCGGGCGTTACCGAAGGCATGATCGGGCTTGGGCAAACAGTCACTTTCGAAGGCAAACACTTTGGCATCACCCAGCGCCTTACCGTGAAGGTCACCGAGTTCGATCGCCCCACGCTATTTGTCGACGAAATGATCGAAGGCACGTTCGCCGCCTTCAAGCACATCCACGAGTTTTCGCCCGCAAGCGGCGGCACCCTTATGACCGACACCCTCATCTGGACATCTCCCTTCGGGATTCTCGGTACGATAGCCGACAAATTGCTTCTCGAACGGCATTTAACCGACCTAGTCAGCAACCGCAACGCTAAGCTAAAAGAAATAGCTGAATCCGAACACCGGACAGCCTAAATTACTCAACTATTACAGTCTCGCGCCTTTTTACCTGCTACTCTTAGATCTCAGATCCTTTCGGACCAAGGGAGTTCAATGCAAAACCTTCTCACATACGAGCGCGTCCGCAGCGGCGTAAATTGGAAGAACGTCGCCATCGTGACGTCGTTCCACCTCCTCGCGATTCCGGCGCTTTTCACATTCAGCTGGACGAATCTCGCGGCTCTGCTCATCGGCAATTGGATCGTCGGCAGCCTCGGCGTCGGCCTCGGCTGGCATCGCCTGCTAACCCACCGAAGCTTTAAAGCTCCCAAATGGCTCGAATACACCCTCTCCACACTTGCCAGCATGTCCATGCAGGATTCGCCCAACAAATGGATCGCGACCCACCGCATGCATCATAAATACGTCGATACCGACAAAGACCCGCATTCCGCCCGCTCAGGCTTTTGGTGGCCGCAGATCGGCTGGGTCGTCTTCGGAAAGGCACAAGATCACGATCAGGAAACGCTAAAACGTTACATACCCGATCTCTTAAAAGATCCCATCCACGTTCTCATCTCCCGGTTCTACCTTGTTCCGCTCGTCGTCTCCGGATTTACCCTTTTCGCCTTCGGCGGATGGACAATGGTCGTTTGGGGCGTTTTCGCCCGCGTAGTCTTCGGCTGGCACACAACCTGGTTCGTTAATTCGTTATCGCATCTCTACGGCAAACGCCCGCATGAGACCGGCGACCTCTCGACGAACAACTGGTTCGTCGCATTGCTCACGTTCGGCGAAGGTTGGCACAACAACCATCACATGTCGCCGACCTCCGCACGCCACGGTCTGCGTTGGTATCAGTTCGATATGAATTGGATCGCCATTCGAGTCTTTGAAAAGCTCGGCTGGGCCACGAACATCAAAGTCTTCGACGCCCCCGAAGTGTCAGTAGAGTTGAAACGAGCCGCTTAACGTATTAGTATTCCCTCGTTCCCACGAACGAGGATGCCTGACGACCCTAAAACATTTGACGAGTTTTGGCCCTTTTACGTGCGAGAGCACTCACACCCGCTCACGCGCCTTCTTCATCTGATCGGAACAATGGCGGGGCTCGTCCTGCTCGTTTGGTTTATATGGCGCGGAACCTGGTACTACTTCCCGTTTTCTCTCGTCGTCGGCTACGCCTTCGCCTGGTTCGCCCACTTCGTTATCGAAAAGAACCGCCCCGCCACTTTCAAATATCCGCTATGGTCGTTCATCTCTGACTACAAAATGATCTGGTTGATGCTAACCGGACGTATGTCCCGCGAGGTCGAACGCACTCGCCGTCCCTAACCCGCGATCCGTTCCGAGATCAATTCGAGCGAACGGTCATACCGATACGAAATATTGAAGTGTCCGTCGTCAAATTCCTCGTGTATGTGCTGGATCCCAAACTCGCTCA
>JACDAK010000087.1 GCA_013695495.1 Blastocatellia bacterium
CAATGTCATTGAGCGATCCGAAAGAATTTCCGATTAAGTGATAAAAAGTGAGCAGCGGGTTATCCCCAATAATGAGGACAAGTATCCCCCCGACAACGAACGCAGCGAATACTGCTGTGAGGGGCCAAAGAATTTCTTTGATTATGTTCATAAACGGCCGAAACGGTCGCTTCTGACTTCGAGAGCGCAGCCGTTAAATATTACCGATAAAAGGCAATAGTGTCACCCGAGTTTGGCAGAATTATCCTGCAAAATTTCCTCCACGAAGGTACTTGACAATAACACACTCATATTTTATTATGCTTATGGACTAACTAACTAGTCTTTAATCCAATATTTGTACCCTTTGGAGGAGAAGATTATGAACATGATGAAATATGACCCGTTCCGCGAACTTCGCGGATTGCACGATGAAATGAACCGTCTCTTCAGCGGCGTTGACCCCGCTGGCGACCGCGGCGAATTCGCACGTGGTGCCTGGAGCCCGAGCGTCGACATTTTCGAAGATCAAGATCGCCTCATCGTTGAGGCAGAACTTCCGGGCATGTCCCGTGATGACTTCGAGATCTCCGTCGAAAACAACGTGCTCACGCTCCGTGGCGAACGCAAATTCGAAAAGAAGACCGATGGCGACAACTACCATCGCGTGGAGCGTTCCTACGGCGCGTTCACGCGGCAGTTCACGCTACCGCAAACGGTAACGTCAGAAGGCGCATCTGCCGACTTTGAGAACGGAATTCTCCGCGTCGCTCTGCCGAAACGCGAAGAGACCAAGGCACGCAAGATCGAGGTTTCCGGTTCCGACGCGCGAGCGATCGAAGCCGACATAAAGACCGACGCTGCCAGTGCCTAATGTGCAGCATTACGCCATACGCGGGCGCAGAGGTACAATGCCTTCTGCGCCCCACACATTTTGCGGTAAAATGATCAGAAACAGCAGGTAAACATGAGATTCGACAGATTCACAATTCGCGGGCAGGAAGCGGTTCAAGCAGCGATCGGCGTCGCCGAAAAAAACGAGAACCAGCAGGTAGAACCGGAGCACATCCTCTCCGCAATGCTCGAACAGAAAGAGGGCGTTCTCCGTCCGATCCTAGGCAAGATCGGCGTCAGCATCCCTGCCGTCGCTGCGGAACTGCAGGAGGTCATCGACAAGATCCCCAAGGTCTCCGGCGGCCAGCAATATTTCAGCTCGCGCACCAACACCATCTTTCAGGACGTGCAGAAAGAGGCTGAGCGGATGGAGGACGAGTACATCTCGACTGAACATCTCCTGCTCTCGATCGCGTCGGAAAAAGAAGGCGACTCGGGCCGCATTCTTCGCTCGCACGGCGTCACCCGCGAAGACCTTGAAAAGGTTGTCGCCGATATGCGCGGAGGCTCGCGGATAACCGACCCCAACGCCGAAGAAAATTTCCAGGCGCTCGAAAAGTACGCACAGGATCTGACCGAGCGCGCACGCAAAGGCAAACTTGACCCCGTCATCGGCCGCGACGACGAGATCCGCCGCGCTATTCAGATCCTTTCGCGCCGTACCAAAAATAACCCTGTTCTAATTGGCGAACCCGGTGTCGGTAAGACCGCCATCGTCGAAGGGCTCGCCCAACGCATCATCTCCGGCGACGTTCCCGAAACGCTCAAAAATAAGCGTCTTGTCTCGCTCGACCTCGGCTCAATGCTCGCCGGTGCAAAATATCGCGGCGAATTCGAAGACCGCCTCAAAGCCGTGCTAAAAGAGATAGAAGGTGCCGAAGGCCAAATCATTCTTTTCATCGACGAACTTCACACCCTCGTCGGTGCCGGTGCATCCGAAGGCGCTATCGACGCCTCCAATATGCTCAAGCCCGCACTCGCTCGCGGAACCCTCCGCGCAGTCGGTGCGACAACGCTCAACGAATATCAAAAATACATCGAAAAGGACAAGGCCCTCGAACGCCGCTTCCAGCAGGTCTACATCGGCGAACCGTCGGTTGAAGATACCATCGCTATTCTCCGCGGCCTAAAGGAACGCTACGAGGTCCACCACGGCGTGCGCATTAAAGACGCCGCCATCGTTTCCGCGGCAACGCTATCGAACCGTTACATCACTGACCGCTTCCTGCCCGATAAAGCCATCGACCTTATCGACGAGGCCGCATCGCGCATCCGCATCGAGATCGACTCGCTCCCGCAAGAGATCGACGTACTCGAGCGCGAGATACTCCAGCTTGAGATCGAGCGCCAGGCACTCGGCCGCGAGACCGACGAAAAATCAAAAGAGCGCCTGCAAGACATCGAACGCCGCATCGCCGACCTCAACGAAAAATCCTCCGGCATGAAAGCCAAGTGGCAGAGCGAAAAAGACGAGATCGAAAAGATGCGCTCTGCCAAGGAGCAGCTCGAACAGGCCCGCCTCGAACTCGACCAGGCGCGCCAAGGCGGTGATCTCAACCGCGCCGCCGAGATCCAGTACGGCCGCATCCCCGACCTCGAAAAGTTGCTCGAATCCGAACAGGCCCGGCTCGAAGATCTGCAAAAAGATGGCGTCTTCCTCAAAGAAGAGGTCGACGAAGAGGACGTTGCTGAGGTCGTCGCAAAATGGACCGGCGTCCCCGTGTCTAAGATGCTCGAGGGCGAAATGCAAAAGCTCGTCGCCATGGAAGACAATCTCAGCCGCCGCGTGATCGGGCAGGACGAAGCGCTTCAGGCTGTCGCCAACGCCGTCCGCCGTGCCCGCGCCGGCCTTCAGGACCCGAACCGCCCCGTAGGCTCGTTCATCTTCCTGGGCCCGACCGGCGTCGGCAAGACCGAGACCGCCCGTGCCCTCGCCGAATTTCTATTCGACGACGAACGCGCAATGGTCCGCCTCGATATGTCCGAATATATGGAAAAGCACGCCGTCGCCCGCATGATCGGTGCTCCTCCAGGCTACGTCGGCTACGAAGAAGGCGGCCAGCTGACCGAAGCCGTCCGTCGCCGTCCCTACTCCGTCGTCCTTTTCGACGAGATCGAAAAAGCGCACCCCGACGTATTCAACGT
>JACDAK010000103.1 GCA_013695495.1 Blastocatellia bacterium
CTCGCAAGCCGACAACTCACTCGCGATTGAACATCTGGGTTATGAAAAGCTCGTGGGATTAGAGGAAGGCCTGCGCAAAACGATCGACTGGTGGAAGTCCAGCCGATTCGGGTCTTTATAGAGTAGAATTATTCTGCCGTCGCTAGTGCAAAAACGTCGTCCGCGACCAGCGAATTGACCAGGATCTCGCGTGCCCTAAAGTTCGCATACACAGTCATCGTTCCAATGTCGAAACGCTGGACGTAACGCTCAGGCACCATCACCCCTTCGACCATTTTCAATCGATCGATCTCAACGGAAGTAGTTACGGAACGCCCCTGCATTTGGTAGACCGAATCATAGCCCTTGATCTGATTGGTTTTGGGGTCGAGATAGAAATCAGTGTAGAAAGCTTCGGGCGATGTCAGACGAAATCCGACCCGCTTTTTCTTGCCTTCAGGCAGCGCGGTAATGATGAAACCCTGCTGGCCGATCATCGGCAGCATCGGAAAGCCGAGCCGATTCACCGGCGGAAGCGAAAACCCCCCCGGCACGGTTGATGAAGTCTGTTTTCCGTCAAAAACCTGCGTCAGCGGCTGAAAAGGATTGGTAATATCGATCCGGTACTTCTCGCCCGAAAAGATCGTCACAAAGGTTCCCGCGATCGGAAAGTTCCCCGTGTTAACCTCAACCGAGCCGCGAATGACCAACGTGCGCATATTTCGCACTTTGTCGCCGCCGTGGGCCTCGACAGCGAGTTTTGCCAACTCACGCTCCGCTGCAAACCGATCTGCGGCCGCCGCAGGTGACTGGGCCTGTGCCGCCGCATTAAGGGTCGCAATCAACACAAGAGCGAGGATCAAACAATACTTCATCATGAATTTTTCCTTTAGTTAAGAAAGAGGCGAAGCCCTCTAACGGACTTCGCCGCCCAATTTGTAAGGCCGTTTCGGCCGTTACCAGCTAAATCTTGCCGAAAGCTCGACTCGCCTGTTAGCTGAACCACCACCGCCTCCACCGAATCCCCAACCGCCGCCGGTCGAGGTGTACTGTCCAAATCTAGATGAACTGAGGTTACCCACGGGTGGATTGAAGTTCACCGTGTTGAACACATTAATGATGTTCAAGCCAACCGTTAGGTTGTATGGTGAGCGTCCGCCGCCCCCAAATCCGCCGCCGCCTCGCATTCCGCCGCCGCCGCCGCGGCCGCCGCGCCCTACGGGAATTCCGCCGGTCGGAGGAGCACCGGTTTGACCGGTCGTTGCTCCGCCGCGAGGCTCAGGAGATGTGCCAAAACCGAACGTCCTGTTCAGCCGGAGATTTGCGGTGAACGACATCGGGCCGCGTCCAAAGTTTCGCGGAATGATCGCGTCCGGATCGTAGCCAGCAACGTCGCAGTATGAGAACGAAAGGCCAAATTCGGCACATCGTGCACCGAGCTCACCGAACGTCGGGCGCTCCGTGAACAGTGAATCTGCGTTAGAGTCGACGCCGCGTGTGATATTAAAAGGCCGCCCTGAATTGATATTGATAAACGGGCTCGCCGAAATACGCCACGGAAGTGTTACGTTACCGCCGATCGTAAAGAAGTGGCGAATGTCGAATGAGGCACGTCCGTATTCGTCTGCCAGATCGTAGCTGTACGCCGGGAAGCTGCCTGCACCGTCAGTGTCGTTGTTCGCGAAACCGAGCCGGTAGTTACCGAAAAGGTTCACTCGCTGATGCAGATTCGAACGGAAGTTCACGATCATCTGGTTCTGCGTCGAACGTCCGGTAGATTCATATTCGTAAATATTTCCTGCTTCCGGAAACGGCCGAGGTGAATTGAGGCAGTTGACCTGCTCAGGACAGATCGGAGCATTAATGTTGCGAGCCCGCAGAACGCTGTTGGTTCTCGCTCCGATGTAAAACACCGACATGTTCGACCGGGCCGGAAGCTGCCGTTCAACCCCTATCGCGATCTGCGACGTGTAGGGCGAGCTGAGGTCGGACGATACGGATCTGATCGTATTCGATTGCGGAAGGGCCGCGAGTATCTGGGCGGCAGTCGGAACGTTCGTTACGCCGTCGACCGTAAATACAGGCTGCGAAAGCAATGCGATCGCGGCCGCCCGCCGAACAGGGTCAGGATCGTTCTGGTTAACTATCAGGTTCAACTGATTTTCTCCGTTGAAGCGCAGAGCCTGCAGCGTAAGATTTTCGCTAAATCGGTCGTAGAAGATACCAAAGCCGCCGCGGATGACCGTCTTTGGTGCACGGGCTCCGCCTGCACCAGGTGCCCACGCAACCGAGAATCTCGGTGCAAAGTTCAGGCTATCATTGATATTGGTCTGATTCTCATATCGCAAGCCAAAGCTCAAGGTTAGGCCCGGATTAACACGCCAGTCATCCGTGAAAAATACGCCATAGTCAGTTCGCGATACCGAAAGCTCCGGCGTACCCGTTGTGATCGAGAACTGAAGCGGTATGTTGTTGCCGAGGATGGTGTCGCGGTAGCTGTCGAGGTTCAAAAACGTGAAATTCCCACCGAAGTTGTTCTCCGAACGGTCAGTGATCCTAACGCCTCTTACTAGAAATCCGAACTTGATCGCGTGCTGCGAAGTTGCCCCAAGCGACGTGGTCGTATAGTTCTGCAATTCCCAACCGTGCGAACGATTGAAACCGAAACCGATCGTTGCTCCGCCGCCCTGAAATGCCGAGCCTACCGAGATGCCGGGAATGGTGTTATCGCCGATCTGCCCACGGTCATTAAACTCGTATTGAAAACGGGTCTCATTGATCGTCTTCGCGTTGATGATCATCGTCTCAGTCAAACGGATCTCATGGCTCGTCTGGCTTGATTCGAATGCACGCGAAGGAAGCGCGAGGCCTCCGCCCAACCCCTGATTCTCAGAGCTATTGCGCGAATAGCTGTAGCGAACTATCAGCGTGTTGTTCTGATTGATCGCATAGTCGAAACGCGGGCTGACGGAAAACCGCCGTGTCGGGACCTGGATCTCTTGCTGAAACGGAACCTCATTTAGATTCGGATCAAGAATGATCGCGTTGATGACCGAGTTGCTGTCGATATCGCGATTACTGATATCAAGGAAAAACGATGATCTGCCTTTCTGGATCGGACCCGAAACGTTACCGCCGTAAGTTCGTGTCTGGCTGGGTGCACGGTTCAATGCGAATGGGTTTCTCGAGTTCAAACGTGCGTCATTGAAATTTAAGAATGCGCTGCCGCGCCACTGGTCCGAACCGGGCCGGGTGAGTATTTCGATCCGGCCAAATCCAAGCCGGTCATACTC
>JACDAK010000104.1 GCA_013695495.1 Blastocatellia bacterium
GAAGAGATCCGCCGACACGAAGAGGCTCAGTCCGTCCCCACCGCAAGCAAGCGCATTCTCGTTGTTGACGACAGCCCCACCATCCGCAAGCTTATCTCCGGCAAGCTCGAAAAGGCCGGTCACGAAGTCCTCGTCTCGGCTGATGGCGTCGAAGCGATCGAGATGCTCAAAAACCTGACACCCGACCTCATCTTGCTCGACATTACAATGCCCCGGCTCGATGGCTATCAGGTCTGCAAACAGATCCGCGCGAACGAAACGACCAAGGACGTTCCCGTCGTCATGATCTCAGGAAAGGACGGCTTCTTCGACAAGGTCCGCGGCCGTATGGCAGGCAGCAGCGGCTACATCACAAAGCCTTTCGGCCCCGAAACATTGATGAAAGCTGTCGAAACCTATCTTACCGCCGATCAACCGATCCCCGTCTCTGAGTAATGCTTCAACAAGTCACCACCAACACGACGCCGACGCCGATGTCTGCAGCGGGGTCCTTCTTCGACCAGACGAATCAAGCCTGCCGAATGCTTGTCCTCTCCATCGGTGACTTTGCTTTTGCGATCCCGGCGGATGCAGTATCTGAGATAGTCCGAATGCCCGAGATTACCATGGTACCGGGCGCCCCCGCGTCATTGCTGGGCATCACACTTCTAGCCGGCGACGTCCTCGCGGTCATCAAACCGACTCACGTCCTACCGTCTGATCAGATACATCAGCCCACGAAAATGATCGTCATCAACGATCACGAAAAAGAGATGCGAGTAGGCCTTCCCGTCGACCGTGTCGTCGAGATCGCATCGCTTTCCGCTGAAAAAAACGCGGCCGGCACGATCGAACACAACAGCACGACGATCACCGTTCTCGATCCCGTGGATCTCATCAACAAACTGCGCCGTTAAACTCCTCTACCTATGTCTCAAGACCCTCGGGAATCCGTCTTTCACTCCTTGCGGGCCCGCATCTGGCTCGCAGTCGTCGTTCTGGCGCTTCTCAACGCCGGCGTCGCCTCTCTCCTTTACCTTGCTGCGAGTTTCATCACCGAAAGCCCCTTCCTCGCTTTCACTGCTTCCCTGCTTGGCATCTCCGCGCTCACCGGCGTCTTTGGTTTCTGGCTCGGCACTGACATCCTCAAACCCATCGAAGCGTTAAGCTTCTTCGCCAAAAGTCTCGAGCGTAGCCCCGCCGCGTCAAACCTGCGCACCACCGGCGCCGTTGAAACCGACGAGATACTTGCAAGCCTGCAACGCAACAGCCGCCAGATCCTTAACCTGATCTCGATGATGGACGACGTCACGTCCGGCAGGACCGAGAAAGCACTCAAGCCTATCGCCTCCGCTGACCGCCTTACAACATCTTTCCAGCGCCTCGTCGGAAAAGTGACCGACTCTGTCAACGCAAAAAACAAGCTCGAAACTACCCGTGCAGCGATCGAACGCCTCCGCTCTGATCTGCTCGGCGTCCGCCACGGCTCTATAAATATCGACGTAAGAACCGATCAGCTCGCTACCCGTGAAGTAGCCGAGTCCGTGGCACTGCTGCTTGATCGCCTCCGCCAACTCCTAAGGCACATCCGCGCCACGTCCGACAGTTCTCGGGATCTGACCGCCACCGCCGAAGGTGCTACACGAACTGCGACCCAAGCCATACTTGCCGGCGACTCTGACTCGAAGCATTCCCGCACCGCGCTCGAAGATTGCCGAAATGCCATAACCGACATCTCCTCAAGCATCGACACCGCTTTCGAATCTCTCGGCACCGCGTCCGGCACTTATGAAACACTTCTGCGTGAAGCCTTCGAACGACAAGCGATGCTCGGCAAGACCCGTTCAAAGGTGACTCAGTCCGTCGCCGCGCTTCGCAAGATAAATGAGACGGTCTCTTCCGTCGGCCGCTCTGCCCGCACAGCAGGCGAACTCGCCCGCCGATCGAACGTCGTGGCAGTAAATTCCGCGCTTGGCTCCGAGTCAACCGCAGAAGACTCTCTCGTCGTAAAAGAGATCGAGCACATCGCCTCACGATCAGATCGACTCGGTCAAGAGCTCTCGGCACTTTCCGAGTCCGCTTCGCGTGACCTCTTAATGCTTGAAAAAACCCTCAGCACGATCAATGCCGAGATTTTCGAAGCACTTTCTGGCAACGGCGAACGTCCGCGCCAGCTCCTTAGCAACCAGGCGGCTGATTTCCATTCGCATCTCATCGAACTGACACACGAACCTCTCCGAGCCGTCGAAGAAGCTCTCGACCGCCTTTCATCCGGACCGCCTGAAGATGCTCTGAGAACCGTCGCCGCCGGGGAAAAGGCGATTCACAAACTCGCAACCCTTCTCAGCGAACTCGACCGGTCCACGACAGATCTAGGTGCGCCGAAAGCGAAGCCCAAATCGGAGCCCGGCGTTTCCGCCACCACTCACATTGAGCCCTCCCGCACATCGGCCGAGTCCAAACAGCCGCCGATAGCGTAAAAAGTAAATGCACGAGTCACCCAGAACCCTGCTATTCATAGTGCTGTCAGCGACCTCGCTAGTCCTATCTTTGGTCGCGGCCGGGTCCGTTCTGTATGGCTCCGACATCGCGGCCCCCGTCACGGCTTTCGCAGCAGTGTTCGTTCTCGTGACATTCGCCATTCTCAATGTCGTCTATTTACGGATGAACGCGGAGATCAAGGAAGCGCGCGCCGCCGCCCGCGATCTTGCCAGCGGCCAGGACTTTAAACCGGCCCTCAAAACCGAACTGATCGACTCTCTGGCAGATGTTTCTGCGTATATGCGCGACCGCGCCGCAACCTGTTCCGCCATCGCATCCGGCCGCCTGGGCGAAAACGTCGTCCCCCGCAACGACGCCGACATGCTCGGCAACGCAATGCTCCTTATGACAGAACAGCTCAGGCTGCTCGTCGAAACCGAAGAGAAACGCGAAAGCCTGCAATATTCCGTCAACAAACTTCTCCGTGAAGTATCAGAAGTCTCAGTAGGCGACCTAACCGTCCAGGCAGAGGCCGATAGCGAGATCACCGGCGAGATCGCTGACGCGTTCAATTCCATGACGCGAAATCTTCGCTCCTTGATCAAACAGGTCAAGGACGTAGCTTTCCAGGTCGGCTCGCTTGCAAAATCGATCAACGAAACGACAGAGCAGCTCGCCGACGGCAGCGACGTACAGGCATCGCAGATCGCCCGAACAACCGAGGCCATCTCGCAGATGAGCCGTCAGATACAAGATGTGTCCGAGAAAGCATCTCTCTCCGCCGCCGTCGCTGGCCGCTCGCTTGAGAACGCAACCTTGGGCACCGCAGCTTCACGCGATACCATTGCCGCCATGGAATCTATCCGCGGCCGCGTTCAGGAAACCGCTAAACGCATTAAGAAACTCGGAGAAAGGTCGCAGGAGATCACGCAAATCGTCGCCCTTATCGACGACCTCTCGGACCGCACCGCGCTTCTCGCCCTGAACGCCACCCTCCGCGCGTCCGCCGCCGGCGAAACCAGCGCTGAATATCTCGGCATGGCCGAAGAGGTCGAAAAACTCGCCGAACGTTCCATTCAGCTAACCGAAGAGATCGCATCACTTACCCGTTCGATCAACTCCGAAACGAAAGACGCCGTTACCTCCATGGAAGAGGTCATCCGCGAGGTCGTTATCGGTTCCGAACTTGCCAACAAAGCCGGCAGCTCGCTCGTCGAGATCGAAGACGTTTCGCGTCAACTCGCCACACTCATCCAGGCCATCTCCGAATCCTCGAGAATCCAGGCCAAATCTTCAGGCGACATAAGTGCCGCGATGGCCGGCATCTCAAAAGTAACCGGACTCGTCGAGAACGGTTCCAAACGCGCCGCTGATTCCGTCAAAAATCTTGTCCGCCTTTCGGATGATCTCAAAACGTCCGTAGCACCCTTCAAACTTCCCGCAGATATGCCGCCGCGTGTCTCCACCGACCACGTCAGCCGCCTCGTAAACTAAAAAATGCACGAGCACGCAACAATGGACCCCGCTATGCTTCAAGGCTTCTTAGAAGAGGCCTCTGACGTACTGCAAGCTATTCGAAACGTGGCCGACGGCGACCGCTCGGACATCGCCGGAGCCCTTCGTAATGCCGAAGCGCTCGCCGATGCCGCAGGCGCATGCGGTTTATCCGACTTTGAAGCAAGCTCCCGCGGGCTCGTAGCCGAGATATCGCTCGCGATTCAGGAACCCGCCCGGTCGCTGACAACTCTCCACGAGGCCATCGTGGGCGTCGAGTCATCTCTTTCAGCTCCTTTCTCCTTCGCCGAACCCGAACCTGCCGGCCGAGCCGAGCAGCCCGAACCATCTTCAACCGCGGACGAGTTTGAGGTAGACGACGAACTCCGCGAGGTCTTTGCCCAAGAGGCCGACGAGCTTCTCGAGAACATCGAGTCCAATCTGCGGCTGCTTTCCGAAGACTCCGCAAACCGCGAGGCTCTTTGGGAGGTTCGCCGCAACGCCCACACCTTTAAAGGCGCCGCCGGCGTGGTTGGCCTAAAAATACATTCTACGATCGCGCATCGCATCGAAGATTTTCTCGACCACCTGTCCGAGAAAAAGCTCGGAGCGAACGAAGCAATACTCGATCTCCTCAACTCCGCAACCGAGTGCCTGAAACAGCTGACGCACGAACCTTCTCTGCCGTCTGTTAACGCACGCGTCGCACAAACCTTCGCCGCGTTCGAAAACGCCCAATCCCTGATCGACAACCCGCCGCCCGAACCCGCCACCTCCGCCGCGATCGAAAAGCCGGCGGCACCCGAAAAACCGGCCGGCGACACGAAAGCGGCATACGCGCAAACCCGCTCCGGCCTCCGCGTGACCTCCGCTATACTCGACGATCTAGTCAACAACATCCACGAGCTGATGGAGATCCGGACCCTGTTTGAACAGCGCCTCAGCAAATTTGACCACTACGTCTCCGATGTACGCACCGCAGCCTCGCGAATGCACCAATCCGGGCTGAAGGTAGAGAACGAGATCGACATACGCACGAGTTCCGGACTCGGAAACATGGCGTTCGCCGACCGTCTACCTGCAGCCGCCGCGTCTCTTCCCGGCTTCGACCCACTCGAACTCGACAACTACACCGAACTGCACGAGTGGGCACGCGAAAGCACCCAAGCAGCCGGCGAGGCGCTCTTCTACACAGGAGAACTCGGCATCGTCAAAAACGAGATCGACTCCCTCGCCACCCGTCTGCGCTTTCTAATCGATCAGGTTCAGGCAAAGGTATCCCGCGTCCGCAATGTCGAATTCGGCAGCGTCGCCGCCCGTCTTCAACGTGCAGCCAAAGCAGCCTGCGAAGAGTTCCCCGGTAAAGACGTCGACGTCATCGTCGAAAATGGCTCGATCCTCATCGACGCGCAGCTCGCCGAAAAACTCATAGAGCCGCTATCGCACTTAGTACGGAATTCCGTCGTCCACGGCATCGAATCCCCGGACCGCCGTCTCATATCCAATAAGCCCGTAGCCGGTTCCATCACCGTTCGTATCACCAACGAGGAAACTCACGTTTCAATCAGGCTCGCCGACGACGGCTCCGGCGTCAACTTCGAATCGCTGCGCAGTAAAGCTCTCGCGCAAGGCTTGATCTCGCCTCCCGATCTTGCAGCAACCGCCGACCACGAACTTCTCTTCCTCGAAGGCCTTACAACCGCACCCGCGCTCAGCATGAACGCCGGCCGCGGCGTCGGCATGAGTATCGTCCGAAAGAGCATTGAAGCGCTCGGCGGCACCCTGGCCGTCAACTCCGCCTCCGGGGTTGGAACCGCATTCACCCTGCGTATCCCCCTCACCATGGTCGTCCTCCAGTCCATAGTCGTCCGCGTCGGCGATCACTTGCTTGCGGTTCCGAAGCGCAACGTACAACGCATCGTCGAGCTAGGCTCATCCGTCGCCGAAACTGGCACAATAACACTCGAGAACATCAAGTATCCGGTCCAACTCCTTGCGAATCTCCTCGGCATGACTCCCTCAACTGCCGCCGATTACGTCCCGGTCCTCCTCATCAACACAGCCGACAGCACACACGCCATCGCCGTCGACGAGGTCCTCCGTACCGAAGAGATCATTGTGAAACGCTTCGGCCGGCCGCTTTCCGCAATGACCCAGTACCTCGGCGCCGCATTCCTAAACAGCGGCCACCTGGTCCCCATCATTGACACCACCAACCTTCCGGAACCCGCCCCTCCTGCAACAACCGTCGAACCCCACGACGCCCCCGCCGTCGACGTCACCATAATGATCGTCGACGACAGCCCCAGCGTCCGAGTAATGACCTCGCGCACGATTACTCAAGCCGGCTACAAACCCCTAGCCGCAAAAGACGGCGTCGACGCGCTGAACATCCTCGGCAGCCTCCAACAGCTCCCCGACATGATCCTCACCGATATCGAAATGCCCCAAATGGACGGCTACGAGCTCCTCGCCGCCCTAAAATCCGACGAGCGCTACAAAGCGATCCCCGTCGCGATGATCTCATCTCGCTCCGGCGACAAACATCGCGAAAAAGGCTTGGAATTGGGAGCTGTGTGCTATCTGACAAAACCGTACAATGACGCGGAACTCATCAACGCGATGAACGAATCGATCACTTCTTCGGCGGCCGGCTAGGCCGTATCTCGACATTGCTCGGCAACGCCCGCTCATCCATCCCCAAAAGATCCACCACAACCTGCGCTATATCCTCCGGCTGCAGTTGCCAAGCCTTTTCATCGCTCGGCGTATCCCCGCCGAAATGCGTGTTCACACTTCCCGGGCATATATAACTCACCTTTATCCCCTCGTGCCGCACTTCCTGCATCAGCGATTCCGAAAATCCGTTCAACCCAAATTTCGACGCGTTATAAGCCGCCATCTTCGGATGCGCATTCTGCCCCGCCAACGAAGAGATGTTAAGGATGTATCCCCCGCCGCCCTTCTTCATAAGTGGTATCGCGTAATGACACGCATAGAACACCCCAAACAGATTCGTCTCAAGGGTCTGCCGAAACTCATCGCCCGAAAGCTCCTCCACCGTTTTCCCAAAATACCCCGTCCCCGCGTTATTCACCAAAATATCCAGCCTGCCGAACACGCGCTCGGCCTCGTCCATCATCATCCGGACCTGCTCTTCGCTTCGCACGTCACAAACCTCGCCCTCAACCTGCCCGCTCGCCGAAAGCCACTCCACCGCCTGACGCAGGTCCTTCTTAGACCGGCCGCAGATAAATACCTTCGCACCCGCCTTCAGCAACGCCTCTGCGATCGCAAATCCGATCCCTATCGACCCGCCGGTTACGAGCGCCGTCTTGCCTTCCAACGTCATAGCTTTTCCTTCAGCACTTCATTCACCACTTTCGGATTCGCCTTACCCTGAGATGCCTTCATCACCTGCCCCACAAAAAATCCGAAAAGCTTCTCATTCCCGCCGCGGTACGCATCGACTTGCTGCGCGTTCGCCGCGATCACACCCTCAACAATAGCCTCGATCTCCCCGCGGTCTGATATCTGCACAAATCCCTTCTCTTCCACGATCTCGTCCACCGAGCGCCCCGTCGCAAAGATCTCCGCGAATATCTCTTTCGCCTGGTTATTGTTGATCGCACCATCAGCGACACGCTTGATCAGCTCCGCCAGATCCTCCGCCGAAACCAACGACTCCGCCGCCGTCTTTCCTGAACTGTTAAGTTCCCGCGTAAATTCCCCAAGCACCCAGTTCGCCGACGTCTTCGGGTCCAACGACAAGCGCGCCGTTGTCTCAAAATACTCCGCGATCGACTTTTCACTCACCAGCTGCGAGGCCTCCAAGAATCCGAGCCCATAGGTTTCCGTGAATCGCTCTCGCATTGCGTCCGGCAGCTCCGGCATCGACCGCTTAACACCCTCGATGAATTCAGCCGAAACCTTCAGAGGCTGTAGGTCCGGTTCCGGAAAATATCGGTAATCATGAGCGTCTTCCTTCGACCGCATCACCCGCGTCTCGTTCTTCTGCTCGTCCCACAGCCGCGTCTCCTGCGCGACCGTTTCACCCGCTTCGTGCGCCTTGACCTGTCGTTCAATCTCAAACTCAATGGCCTTCTGCATAAACCGCACCGAGTTCAAGTTCTTCAACTCCACCTTGTTCCGAAACTCTTCCTCGCCAACCCGCCGCACCGAAACATTCGCCTCACACCTCAGATTCCCTTTCTCCATGTCTGCGTCGCTCGCCCCCGTCCACTGCAGAACCCGCCGAACATGGTTTACATAATCATACGCCTGCCACGAGGTCTTAAAATCCGGAGCCGTCACTATCTCACCAAGCGGCGTCCCCGCACGATTAAGATCGCCATACGAATACCGATCCGTATCCGGCAGTCCGTCGTGCACATTCTTCCCCGCGTCCTCTTCCAGATGCATTCGCTCAAGGCGGATCGTCATCGGCCCCCACTCTTTCGCGTGCCCATGGTCATCCCGTTCCGCAGTCATTATCGTCAGCATCCCGTTCGCCGAAAAAGGCCGGTCATATTGCGATATCTGATAGCCTTTCGGCAGGTCCGGATAGAAATAATTCTTCCGCGCAAATATCGACGTTTCCTGTATCTCAAGGCCTAACGCCAACGCCGCTCTCGCACCA
>JACDAK010000169.1 GCA_013695495.1 Blastocatellia bacterium
ACATGGGCTCGCCCGAATACATGGCGACGTTTGCCAGGCGTTTTGCACAGGCAGGGGCGAAGTTTGTTGGCGGGTGCTGTGGAACGACCCCCACTCATATCAAACTTATCTCGGATGCCATCCGATCTATCAGCCCGCGACAGGCTCGTTCATACCCAAAGGCTCCTCCTGCAAAAGTCAACGATCTTACGCCAAACGCGGTTAGTGTGATGCCTGCGGAGGACAGATCTAAATGGTCGAGCAAGATCGCTCGCGGCGAATTTGTCACTTCGGTAGAGGTACTGCCGCCAAAAGGTTGTGACGCGCATTCGACGTTAGAGTCCATCAGACTATTGAAAGGCGCAGGCGTAGATGCAGTTAATATCCCCGACGGTCCCAGGGCCCAGACGCGTATGTCCGCTCAGGCGACGGCAGTGCTCGTCGAACGCGACATCGGCATCGAAGCCGTCCTTCATTATTGCTGCCGCGACCGTAACCTTCTCGGGATGATGTCAGACCTGCTAGGTGCCGCGGCATTGGGGTTGCACAATCTGTTGATCATCACCGGCGACCCACCAAAGATGGGTCCTTACCCTGATGCCACGGCAGTGTTCGACATAGACGCTATTGGCCTTACGAACATGGCTAATAAGTTGAACCATGGTTTAGACATCGGGAACAATCCGATCGGAAAACCCACAGAGTTTTCGATCGGCGTCGGCGTGAATCCGGGAGCAGTGAATCTGGAAGAAGAGATCCGGCGTTTTGAATGGAAGGTCGAGGCGGGCGCCGAATATGCGATCACCCAGCCTGTTTTCGACACCGCACAGCTTAGAAGTTTCCTCGATAAGATCGCACACGTTCGCATTCCTATTGTTGCCGGTATATGGCCGCTCGTAAGTTTTCGGAACGCGGAGTTTCTGCACAATGAGGTTCCGGGTGTCGAGGTGACCCCGGAGATCCTTGAACGCATGCGCGTTGCGTCAGAAAACGGCAAAGAAGAAGCCCGCGAAGAAGGCATTGCTATAGCACGCGAGTCTCTGCTCCAGGTTCGTGACCTCATACAGGGTGTGCAGGTTTCAGCTCCCTTCGGTAATGTTAAGTATGCCCTCCAGGTATTCGACGTCCTCGACCTTTCGGCTAACGCCGACCCAGCCCGCGCGAATATTGTGGTTTAACATTGCACAAAGGTGATGACACTCGCAACTGACTTATGTATTCTGAATCAGTTCGCCTGAGCTCGCGCTCTGGTGGGCGTCCCTCCACACATTTTTCCCATACAATCCAACTCCTACCTCCCGATCAATCGGTTCGAATTTTTTCGTTTAAAATCGGAGGTCACTATGTCTTTTTCGACGCCTTTCTATAAGGCTGCCCGCAATAGCTATGCGCACGTCACAGCTGCGTTCCTCATCATCACCGTCCTCACTATTCCGACGTTCGCCGTAATCACCGTAGGAACTAACACCGGCGCCATCCCCGACGGGGGAACCCCAAATCCGAATTGCGGTTCCCCGCGCGATGTTTTATTCAACGTAGTCGGGGCCTCATTGCCCGTATCATCGCTGTCCGTTTCCTTCACGGGCACTCACACCCATCTCGGCGACCTACGGGTCACGCTGATTGCTCCCGATGCAACGCAGCATCTTCTGTTCGGGTACGTTCACCGTACTAGCCTCGCTCACCTCGGCAGCCGCAACGATCTAAACGGCACCTACACATTCTCAGATTTTGCCGCAAACACTTTTTGGGGCGAAGCGAACAACGGCACCGGTCGTGTACTTCCCCCCGGAATCTATAGCACTCAGGAATCGGGACCTTTCACTCCGGTAACTCCCGGCCCACCGCTAACGTCTATCAACGCCGCATTCGCATCGGTCCCTGATCCGAACGGCATTTGGACGCTTCGTTTTGAGGATTGCAGGAGTAGCGATATCGGCTCTGTTTCCGCAGCAAGCCTCACGTTTTTTGGCGCAACGTCCGCAGGCGCGATTGTATCAGGCCGTGTGAACGCTACAAACGGACGCGGAGCAGCGGGAGTCCGAATGACGTTGACCGGCGGGAACCTTACGGAACCCATAGCAGTTGACACAAACACCTTCGGAAGTTTCTCGTTTGAGAACGTGCCTGCCGGTCAGACTTATATTATTACCGCCGAATCGAAGGGTTACACGTTCGAGAATCCTGTGCAGGTAGTCACCTTGGACGAGGACCTAACCGACCTGCAGTTCATAGCCCACGCTACGGTTCGTAAAAGATAAAGGTTAGGGAACCAGAACGATCTTGCCGCAGGCTTTACTTTCGATAATCTCTCGGTGAGCATCGGCGGCCTCTGATAGCGGATAGGAACGACGGACGATCGGCCGGAGATATTCGGCCGAGAGTCCGTCGTATATACCGCGGCGGATCTCGGCAAACTCATCCTGCGTGGCATTGAACAGAACCATTCCGTGAATGGTCGCTTCTTTCGTCATCGCAAGTCTAGGCGTTAAGTTGATCGAGCCACGACTCCCGACAATCACGACCCGTCCGAATTTTTTGAGAACACCAAAGTCACGCTCGAGATTTTCATTCGCGAGCATTTCGATGATGACATCAACGCCGCCGTGGGTGGCGTCGTTGATCGCTTCGAAATGGTCAGGATCCGAATGATCGAAAACATGATCGGCCCCTTCGTCCTGCGCAAGGTGCATTCCCTCTTCGGAACTGGCCGTACCTATTACGATCGCCCCGGCCCGTTTTGCCCATTGAACCGCAGCAATGCCGACAGCCCCTGACGCCCCATGTACGAGGACTTTCTCGCCGGGGATGAGCTGCGCCTTCTGAAATAACGCACGATACGCCGTAGCGTACGGCGTAAAAACACCCGCACCTTGTTCAAAGCTGACGTTATAAGGCAGCATCGCAACCTGATCCTCGCGGCACAACGCATACTCCGCGTACGTACCACTGATCGAATCAGCGGTATAAACGCGATCGCCCGGCTTGATGTTCTTGACGCCCGCCCCGACCGCCTCAACCACTCCTGCCCCGTCTTTCCCAGGCGTATACGGAAGCGACGGTTTGATAGTGTGCTGCCCGCCGCGAATGTATGTATCAACGGGATTCACGCCCGCCGCTTCGATCTTCACATGGACCTCGACATCAGATGGCTGCAAGTCCGCGCTCTCTTCGACCGTCATGACCTCCGGCCCGCCAAACTCTCTGACGACGATCGCTTTCATCTATTCCACCGTCACCGACTTCGCCAGATTCCGCGGCTGATCCACATCGCATCCACGGCGTACGGCGATGTGATATGCGAGCAGCTGCAGGGGCACGACCGACAGCACGGGTCCGAGCAGGTCTGACGTTTCGGGTATCTCGATGACGTGATCGGCAACTTTCGAACTCATCGAATCACCCTCGGTCAGGATCGCGATCACGATGCCGTCTCGCGCCTTAACCTCGACGATGTTTGAGTGAGTTTTCTCGTAACGCAGCTCGCTTCCCTCGTTACCGCTCTCGCGAGTATTCACCACCACCACGGGCAGTTTTTCGTCGATCAGGGCGTTCGGCCCGTGCTTCATTTCACCCGCGGGGTAACCCTCGGCGTGGATGTAGCTGATCTCTTTCAGTTTCAACGCTCCCTCCAGAGCAACGGGAAAGTTGATGCCGCGGCCGAGGTATAAG
>JACDAK010000220.1 GCA_013695495.1 Blastocatellia bacterium
AACGTAAACGCCGACCCGGCGAATGCGACGGCCTCCTCTGGTTCTGCGAAAACTGCAACGGAAAACTATACGAAGAGTATTTCCAGCTAGGTGACATCACCACACAGTTCCAAGGCGTCTTCGAAAAATTCTACGGCAGCGAGGACCTCCGCACCTGCAAAGCCTGCGGCACTATCATGGAACCTCCCGTTTAATTTCCTTGGAGTAAGTATGAAAAAGATCGACATGTCCGATCGAGCAATATCTCGGAGACTGAGACTTGCTCTCGTCTTAGCTATCTATGCCGTTCCTTAGCAAAATCGAACGGGATCACATTTGGGGAAGCCAATGAGATAATCGAGCGTAAAAGGACCGAAAGTCGCCGATCAAAACCTCGGCTCAAGCTGGGAGCGAATTCGATCAAGAATTAACTTTGTATATGTTTAAGATCGACGTTCACACACACATCCTTCCAAAAGACATTCCCGCGTGGAAGGATCGGTTCGGCTATGGCGGTTTCATCGCGCTCGATCATTACAAGCCCTGCTGTGCTCATATGGTTCGCGATGATGGCAAGCAGTTCCGTGATGTCGAGGCCAACTGTTGGGACCCGCTGATTCGCATCGAAGAGATGCATGCCCACGGGGTTCACGTTCAGGTTCTATCAACTGTTCCCGTAATGTTCAGCTATTGGGCAAAACCTGCCGACGGCGCCGCGATCGCCCAGTTCCTGAACGAACACATCGCCGAGATCATCTCCGAATTCCCGCTGCGTTTCGCCGGCCTCGGAACTGTCCCCCTCCAAGACATCACTCTCGCTATAAAGGAGCTGGAAAACTGCAGAAACCTCGGCCTCGCGGGCGTCCAGATCGGCACCAACGTCAATCAGTTAAACCTAGGCGAACCTCAATTTCTGGAGTTTTTCCGCGCTTGCGAAGAGCTAGACATGGCCGTCTTCGTCCATCCCTGGGAGATGATGGGCGGAGCCGATATGCAAAAATACTGGCTCCCGTGGCTGGTCGGAATGCCGGCCGAAACGTCTCGGGCGATATGCTCACTGATTTTTTCCGGCACACTCGAAAAATGCCCGCTGCTCCGAATCTGCTTCGCGCACGGCGGCGGTTCCTTCCCTTCAACCATCGGCCGGATTGAACACGGCTTCAAAGTGCGGCCGGACCTCTGTGCCGCTGATAATCCGCACAATCCGCGAAAATATCTCGAACGGATGTATTTCGACTCCCTGGTTCACGAACCGGCGATGCTGAAAATGCTGCTCGCTCTAGCCGGCCCCGAACACGTAATGCTCGGGACTGACTACCCCTTCCCGCTTGGCGAACTTGAACCCGGTAAGCTCATCGACGAAATGTCGTTCGATGATGCGACGCGTGAAAAGCTACTTTACCAGTCAGCTCTCGATTGGCTCGGCATCGACAGACAAGTTTTCGCACAATAAAATGCCGGGCCGCATTGACGCAGGCCCGGCACCCCTTTGCTCGATTTGACCGATCAGTTTATCGTAACGATCGTTTCCTTCGAATCGACCTTGCGCTTCTGCGCCAACGCTTTCGACGAACGGCCCATAGATACACCGAGTCCCACATCGGGGGTGATTATACGCTCGAGTCGCGAGTCACCGGTGTCATTGTTGAATACCAGCACGGACTTGCCTTTGGCCGAAAATCCGCGGCTCATCGCATGTGCAGAATGAATCACGCGGCCCTTCGCGTCCTTAAGGTCAAAGGTCGTAACCCCGGCTCTTGCCGGAGCCAACGAAAGGGTATAGCTGCCCGCCGAAAACGACTTGTCCCCGATCATAAAATCAAACGGGATCTCAGCCTCCAGCCGCGTTCCTGCCTGTGCAAAAACTCCGGCAACACCGAAAACCATCGCCAAACTAATAACTGATAAAAACTGAATGAAACGTTTCATGAGTACCTCCATGGTTATGAATGAATTATGTGAAAGGTATTCCTCTCGAAAATATATTACGCGGGCCCTGCCGCGTGTCTTGATCAATTGATCATCATGCGAATTTCCTCCGCATAACACTAAAACCCCGCCGCTTTCCAATTTGTTGCGAATAAATTACATTCAATGAAAATGGATTTTCATTCGTCACTAGCTGAACACGGTTCATCCCAAACCTTCGCTTCCGAAGCCGATGCACCCGACCCGCTGGCACATTTCCGGTCGAAATTTCACCTGCCGAAGTCTCCCGACGGCCACGATCTGATTTATTTCGCCGGCAATTCCCTCGGCCTTCAGCCCGTCACGGTGCGCACCTATATCGAACAGGAACTGGACGACTGGGCACGTCTCGGCGTCGAGGGCCACGTCCATGCCCGCAAGCCCTGGCTTCCCTACCACGAGTTCGTCGCCGACCCCCTCGCACGGCTTGTAGGCGCCAAACCGGTCGAGGTCGTCGCAATGAATTCCCTCACCGTGAACCTTCACCTGCTGATGGTCTCGTTCTATCGCCCAACTCCCGAGCGGTACAAGATCGTCATTGAGAAAGGGGCGTTCCCCTCCGATCAATACGCCGTCGAATCTCAGCTTCAATTTCACGGTTACGACCGCTCAGGCATCGTCGAACTTACGCCGCGCGATGGCGAAACAATTCTCCACACCGACGACATCCTCACGACCATAGACCGCGAAGGCGACGCCGTCGCGCTCATAATGCTCGGTGGCGTAAACTATTACACCGGCCAGGCGTTCGACATGTCTGCGATCACCGCGGCTGGCCACGCAAAGGGCTGCATCGTAGGCTTCGACCTCGCCCACGCCGCCGGCAACTTAAAGCTCGACCTTCACGACTGGAACGTCGACTTCGCTGCTTGGTGTTCATATAAATACCTGAACGCCGGGCCCGGCGGCATCGCTGGCATCTTCGTCCACGAACGCCACGCGTTCTCTTTCGACCTCCCCAGATTCGCCGGCTGGTGGGGTCACGACAAAGAGTCGCGTTTCAAAATGGGGCCCGATTTCAAGCCGCTGGCCGGCGCAGAAGGCTGGCAGCTTTCAAATCCGCCAATATTTCAACTCGCAGCCCTACGCGCCTCACTCGAGCTCTTTGACCAGGCGACGATCGCCGAACTTCGCAAAAAGTCAGAAAAACTGACGGGATATCTCGAGTTTCTTCTCAACAACATAGAAACGGAGCGCATATCCATCATCACGCCCTCCGACCCGGCAGCACGCGGCTGTCAGCTTTCGATTCGAGTCCATCACGCCGACCGCTCACTTTTCGAGAAGCTCACGGCGCAAGGCGTCATCGCCGACTGGCGCGAGCCCGACGTCATCCGTGTCGCTCCGGTCCCGCTGTATAATTCATTTACAGACGTCTACCGTTTCTCCAAGATCCTGGAGGAACTCGTTTAGCAAAACATATGTCGAGAGTTTCCATCATCGGTGCAGGACTTGCGGGTTCGCTTCTGGCGATCTATCTCGCCAGACGCGATATCAAGGTAGACGTTTACGAGGCTCGCGGTGATATGCGTCTCGAAAAGATGTCCGCCGGCCGTTCGATCAACCTCGCTCTCTCCGACCGAGGCATCGCCGCACTCCGTGAGGTAGGAATGGCCCGTCACGTGCTATCCGAAGCCGTCCCGATGTACGGCCGGAAGATACACGCCCCCGACGGCGGCACAAAGCTGCTCTCCTACAGCGGCCGCGAAGGCGAACACATCAACTCCGTCTCCCGCGGCGGCCTAAACATCGCTCTTATGAACGCCGCGGAAAGACAATCGGGCGTTACGTTCCATTTCAATCACCGGTGCACCGGATTTGATAGTCAGACCGGCGAGGTCCGATTCGCCGATGGAAAGATCATTACGACCGACACCGTCATCGCAACCGACGGAGCCGGTTCGCCCATCCGACGTTCAATGTTCGACGGCGTTGTGGACCGCTTCAATTTTTCCCAGATCTGGCTCGAACACGGCTACAAGGAATTGCACATTCCTGCCGGTTCCAACGCCCACAGGTTCGCCATCGAACCCCACGCTCTCCACATCTGGCCGCGGCACAAATTCATGATGATCGCCCTGCCAAACTTCGACGGCAGTTTCACGTGCACACTCTTCCTCGCTCACCACGGCAGCGCTGCCGAACCCGGCTTTGACCAGCTCACCGACCCAACAGCCGTCAGCGATTTCTTCACCCGCGAATTCCCCGATGCCGTCCCGCTTATGCCGACACTTGCCGACGATTTCTTTGCCAACCCCACCGGCGACCTCGGAACCGTCAAATGCTGGCCGTGGCACGTCGGCGGAAAAGCTCTCCTCCTCGGCGACTCCGCTCACGCAGTAGTACCTTTCTATGGCCAGGGCATGAATTGCGCCTTCGAAGACGTCCGCATCCTCGACACCCTGATCGACGAGTACGGCGTCGACTGGGCATCAATCTACCCTCAGTACGCCGCCGTCCGAAAGCCCAACACCGACGCCATAGCCGAAATGGCTGAAGAGAATTTCTACGAGATGCGCGACGCCACCGCCGATCCGGTATTCCAGAGCAAGCGTATTATCGAAACTCGCCTCGAAAACACGTTTCCCGACTACTTCTCAAAATACTCGATGGTCACCTTCCGCGAAGACCTTCCCTACTCTTTAGCCAAACAGCGTGGCAACGTTCAGGACGAGATCCTCATGGAGATCGCCGCCTCCACGACTGATCCCAACACGGTCGACCTCAACGAAGTCCGCGAGCGCCTAAAAGCTGCTCAAACTTGATCGCGGCACAGGAACCGCGATATGCCCCCGAAAGCACATCTGCATTTTCGTAAATGCCTGTGTTATTATTCTCGTGTTCAATCCCACCGCACCGCCATGACCTACTTGTGATGGACGAGAGATGACTAAGCCCTGTTCTATCGTCTACGCGCAGGCGATTTCGAACCGCTCACCACACTGTGGATCCATGACGTCGATTCAGACGAGCGAAAGATCCTTCATTCCGCCAAGCCCAACAACATTTTCGATGTCGATTTCGCGTTTGACGGCAAACGGATTGCAACGGTTCAGGGCCGAATCCTTACCGATGCCGTCATACTCAGCAAGATCGTCTCCGACAATTTGAGATAGAAAAAGCCGCCCGAGCAAACTCGGACGGCTTCTAAAAGTGGCGGAGCCGACGGGACTCGAACCCGCGACCTCCAACGTGACAGGCTGGCGTTCTAACCAACTGAACTACGACTCCGCATTTTGAAATTTCGCACAGGCGAAACTTCGCTGATCTGGTGGGCACGAAGGGACTCGAACCCCTAACTTCCTCCTTGTAAGGGAGGCTGTCTACCAATTGACGTACGTGCCCGAGAAAACTTTTTCGATCTGCCGCGATTGCACGTCCGACCCACCTCATGTCAAAAAAACGCGCCCTTATTTGGGATAAAGAGCGAACTTGAATCGTACGAGAAAAACCCAAGCTGTGTCAAGCTCTGTCGGCCAGTGGTCGCCTGGGCCGCCGGGTCACGACTGCCTCCGCAGCAGATACTCCGCCGCTTCCGTTAATACTCCGTCATTGTCCCCCAGCTCCGCCGCCAGTTCAGCCGCCTCCCGGCTTATCGTTTCTGCTAATTGCCGAGCCGTTTCAAGTCCGACTATCTTCGGATACGCCGCCTTGCTGCTTGTTTCATCCTTCCCAGCCGTCTTTCCAAGCGATTCGGTCGTTTGCGTTACATCCAGAATATCGTCCACGATCTGGAAAAGCAGGCCGATCTTCTCGCCATAGCGTGCAGCAACTTCGATCTTACCGTCGTCGGCGTCCGCGATACGTGCGCCGGCGACAACAGCGAACCGGATCAACGCGCCGGTTTTGTTCCGGTGAATGCGTTCGAGCTCAGCAAGGTCGACCTCTTTACCCTCCGATTCCAGGTCCAAATGCTGCCCTTTGACCATACAAGCCGCCGCATCGCCCAGCTCCGATAAGAGCGTGACTCTCAGGTCCGCGTTCAAGCGCTCATCCGTCGCGATAGTTTGAAACGCCAGCGCCTGCAGAGCATCGCCGGCAAGTATCGCCGTCGCCTCGCCGAACCGTTTGTGACACGTCTCGCGGCCGCGTCTGAGGTCGTCGTCGTCCATCGACGGCAGATCGTCGTGTATCAGCGAATAAGTGTGAATCAGTTCCACCGATGCGGCACTGCTGATCAAATCTTGGTCCGTCGCGCCGCACACGCGCCCGGCCGCCAGTAGCATCGCCGGTCGAAAGCGCTTTCCGCCCGCAAACAGGCTCCAACGCATCGCGGCTGCCAGTTCGTTGCCGTCCGCTTCAGGCACGAGCCGGTCGAGTTGTGCATCCGTCAGGCCCGCGGCTTCGGCAAAGAATGATGATAGTTCGTTCATCGAATCCTGCATTATCGAATATCATCGACGCTTTAGCAAAATCCGGCGGTGGCATTCCGTTTTACGGGGAATCAATTGCGCCCGGCCCGTCTATGCTGTAGATTTTTCAATTATATGCCGATAGATCAGGACGAGTTCCGCAACGCCCTTTCCCGTTTTGCCAGTGGAGTTACGGTCGTCACGACCAAAGACGCCGCCGGCAAATTTCACGGCATCACCGTATCGGCGTTCTCTTCTGTTTCGCTCGACCCGCCGCTGATACTTATCTGCATCGAACGTGCGACCGTCAGCCATTACGCGTTCGAAGAATCGGGCCTCTTCGTCGTGAACTTTCTCTCGGATAGACAGCTAGAACTTTCCGAACGCTTCGCTTCGCCCGTTGAAGACAAGTTCGATGGCGTCGATTTCAGCTTCGGTGAATTTGGCATCCCGATCCTCCTCGGCTCGCTCGTTAACCTCGAATGCCGGATCAGAAACATCGGCGACGGCGGCGACCACACCATCTTCATCGCCGATGTCGAATCCGCAACCATCAACGACGGCGACCCGCTGCTTTATTTTCGTTCGGATTATCGGCAAATGGCGGAATGACTATTCATCGAGGATCGCTTGAAGATCGCTTTCGCTGAGCCGGTAGGTCTCGTTGCAGAATCCGCAGTTCATTACAGCGCCTTTGTCTTCTTTCAGCATTGCGGCGACTTCAGCTTTGCCTAGTGCGGAGACCATAGCGATAGCCTTTTCGTGTGAGCAATTGCAGGCGAAATTAACCGGCATTTCGTCGAGGATCTCGTAGCTGATGCGGCCGAGGGCCATCTCTATCAGGTCAGTGACGCCGGCACCTTCTTTGATTACAGACGTGATGTGGGGTGCGGCGCCTATTGTTGCTTCTATCTCGCCGATCAGGCGTTCGTCGGCACCCGGCATCATCTGCACCATCACGCCGCCGGACGCCGAAACAAAGGGTTCCGTATTCTGCAGCAGCACACCCAACATCACGGCCGATGGTATCTGCTCGGATTTCGCAAGGTAATAAGCGAAATCCTCGGCGATCTCACCCGAGACGATCGGTACGGAGCCGACATACGGATCTTTGTGAAGGCCGATGTCGAAACCGGATTCGCGAATAACGTAGAAAGTCCCTTCGCCGACGATGCCGCTCACATCGAACTTGCCGTTCTGCTTCACCGGCAACTCGGCTATCGCATTTTTCACATAACCGCGCACCGTGCCCTGCGCGGTCGCCTCCGCGATGATCCCGCCCACGGGTCCGCTAACGTCGATCTTAGTCGTTAGCCGGTCAAATTCCTTCAAAGACGAACCTAACAGCAGCGTCCCGGTCAGCATCCGCCCGAGTGCGGCTGAAACCGTCGGCGAGGTTTGATGCCGCCGCACCGCTTCGGTGGTTATCGCCGTGGTTGTCGCCGCGAGAACCCTCACGGTGCCCTCAGCAGCGGTAGCGTGAATAAGCTTATCCATAGCATCAGTTTCGGAATCGGCGGCGGCAAAGTCAATCTTTGGGGCAGCCGCACCGGACGCTCGAACTGTGTGAGCCCCCCCCCTGCACACAACATATGGTAGATAATTTTCTTGACATCCCTACATTTTGCGAATATCCTGTAGGTTAGACAGCTTTATCGGCACAACTCATCCACGCTGTCCGGCACGAGGCAAGAATTTCCCATGGCCCCGTTCATGTGGCGTCACGTGGCGTGATAAACTAGGCAGCACTGTAGTAAATCGAATATAAACAGAAGGAAGGATACGCGAATGAGTAACGTTCTTGAAACTGTCGCGAGCGGCAGTATCGACACCCAAAATAAAGGTAACGGCACCGGCACAGCACGGGGGCGCGAAGCTCACCCCATCGGCCTCAATGCTCAAAAGGTGATCGCAAAGCGTTACTCAATGAGGGACGAGAATGGCGAGCCGATCGAAACGTGGGGTGACATCGTCCGACGCGTCGTCGGGCACGTTTCAACCGCTGAAACCGACCCGCAGGCACGTGCGGATTTCTACAACCGCATGACGGCGATCATGCTGGACCGCGAGTTCATCCCTAACACGCCTTGCCTGGTGAACGCCGGCAAACCGAAGGGGCAGCTCGCTGCCTGCTTTGTGCTCAACGTGCCGGATTCGATCGAAGGAATAATGGAGCACGCCCAAAACGTCGCAATTATCCACCAAACCGGCGGCGGAACCGGCATGACGTACGAGTTTTTGCGTCCGGCGGGCTCGATGGTCAATTCAACGCGCGGAGTCGCATCTGGCCCCGTCAGCTTTATGAACATCGTCAATCAGACGACTGAGGTGGTAAAGCAGGGCGGCGTCCGGCGCGGTGCGAACATGGGCATCCTGAGCGTTTCGCACCCTGACATTCTTCGCTTTATCCATGCGAAAAACGACCAGCACAGTCTGACAAACTTCAACATCTCGGTCACGGTCACGGATATGTTCATGGACGCTGTCGACAGCGGCACCTGGTTTCAAACCGAGTTCAAGGGGGAACCCTGGCAGCAGGCCGTTTTTGACGCGGCAACCGGCGAAGACTACGTGGTATACCGTCGACCGGACGGCACGCCCGTGACATTCGCCGACAAAGCCGCATTCGAAGCCACTGATCTCAGCGACTGCACCATCGAGGAGCCGCCGATTCCCGGGATGGTATTCGCACCGGATATCTGGAACCGCATTATTGCCTCAGCCCATCGTTATGCAGAACCGGGGATCATCTTCATTGACGAAGTGAACCGCCATAACCACATGATGGAATCGATGGGCCCGATCTACGCCTGCAACCCTTGCGGCGAACAGCAGCTCCACTTCAACAATTCCTGCAATCTCGGCTCGATCGATGTTGCTAAATTCTTTAATCCCGACGCTAACGTCACCGATTGGGACGCCGCCGTCGACTGGGACCGCCTTTCGCAAACCACTCACGTTTGTACACAGTTTCTCGATAACGTTGTTGACGCTGGCCACTTCCCTCTGCCTGAGATCGATGACGTGGTGAAACGCACACGTCCCGTCGGCCTCGGCATCATGGGCTTCGCGGATCTCTGCCTGCGGCTCGGCGTAGTTTACGGCAGCGACGATTCGCTAAAGCTGATAGAAAAGGTGATGGGGTTCATCCGCCGCGAGGCCTGGGTCGCATCAATGAAGCTCGGCTCCGAAAAGGGCGTGTTCCCCGAACTCGAGCCGAACCGCGCGGCTTACGAAAGATTCTTGTACAACGACCTCGGAATCTCGCGCGATGTTCCATTAACGCCCCGAAATTACGAGGTTATGACCATCGCTCCGACCGGAACTATCTCGCTGGTGGCGGAAACGTCGTCAGGGATCGAGCCGAATTTCTCGTGGGCTTATGTACGGCAGGACACGCTCGGCACGCGAACCTATGTGCACACAGCTGCCGCGCGAGCTCTCGGAATTGACGTCGATCAAACCGACGAAGAATCGATCAAGACTGCGGCGGAACACGTTGTGGAGCACGAGCAAGACCTGCCGGAAACCTTTATTTCCGCGATGGAGATCAAATCGTTCGAGCACGTCAAAGTGCTCGCGGCCGCGCAAAAGCACGTCGACAATGCCATCTCCAAGACCTGCAACGGAGCCAATGAGGATACGGTCGAAAGTGTGGATGAGCTTTACCATCTCGCCCGCAAGCTCGGCTGCAAGGCCGTCAGCTATTACCGCGACGGCAGTCGGGACAATCAGGTGCTGACATCGATGAAATCAACCGCAGGCGCGCCCGCTATTACACCTCCGTCTGCTGCGTCGGTGATGGAACGCTCTGCGTCAGAAAGATCAGAGCGCGTTACCCGACCCCGCGAGCTGCAGGGTTCGACATGGCGGATCCCATTCGATAATCAGAACCTTTACGTCACGGTCAATCATGACGGCAGCCAAATACTTGAGGTGTTCGCCACCGGCCCGATCAGCGAAGGGGTTGGCCTGCTCGCCTCCAAGATGCTCCGTGGCGGTTTCAACGTCCGCGAGGTCGCCCGCAGCTTGAATAAGGTTACAGGCACGCACGCAGTTTGGTTCAATGAACGCCTTTTGACCTCACCAGAACAGGCGGTGGCCGAATGCCTGCAGCTGGTCGACCGGCGGCTGCAAAATCTGCCGCAATCCGAGCGTCAATTGAGCAAATCCGTTGTGGCCGCTCCCGCCTCTGAAACTTACGGCGAGATGGCCACGCTGATCGGCGAATGCCCGGAATGTCACGGACAGCTCGAGCACGCATCCGGCTGCGACTTCTGCCGCGATTGCGGATTCTCTAAATGCAAATAGCCGCGAGAACGTGAAAACACGCGGGCAAAAACGTCATTCCTTGACCCTAATCGCCCGCCGATGCTACCTTTAAAGCCTTGTAGCTTTTGCCAGTCGGCGCCTGATAGCGTGTACACCTGCGTTCCGCGACCACCCAGATCAGCACCCTGACGCTTTTTCTTGGCGATCAACGTCTCACTTCTTGTTCGGAATGGATTATGAAAACTTGTCTAAATAGTCTTGTCGGCGCTCTGCTGATCATATCGTTCGTATCTTCGGCCGTGATCGCAAACGAACCTTCCGCTAAAAAATCCAGCCGTGCAACGCCGCGGCTCGTGATCAGCGGCACCGCATGGGGACCGAGCCAGCGTGACCTTGACGACGCTAAGCGTCGTACAGAAGCCAGCCGCGAAGTTCAGAGTGCGTTGTCAGGCAGCAATTATCGCCTGCTCTCATTCGAAACGTTCGACAAACTTGGTCTAGACAAGAGCCTTCCGTCGCCTCCTCCGACGCACTATCGTGCCATCTATTACAATTACGTCAATGACACTGTAGTGATCGCCGAAGCCGACCTCGCCGGTCGCGAGCGTTTGAGCGTTACAACCGACTCCTTTGATCCCGGGGTAACGCCCGAAGAGATAGGGGCCGGCATTGACATCGTTTTAAAGGACAGCGGTTTCAGCTCGCACGGCAGCAAAAATGAGACCTATGCTCCGATGCCGCCTACGTCTTATATCGACGGAGAACGGCTCGTGAACATCGGCGTCCGCTCCGTAGAAGGCGATTTGCACCAGATCGTCGGCGTCAGCTTCAAGCGCGGCGAGGTTGTGCGTTACCCGAACGATGCTCCCGAATCTGCACCGGTATCACCTGAAAGCTGTGGCATTCCGAGCGCCGGGCAGAGTTCCACCGGTCAGGGCCTCGCCGGCCAGGCACAGATCGTCATCAACGAAGAAAACTCACCCGTTCCCGTTTGGGAGATGCTCGTCATCCGGCCGTCGTCATCATCCGGCCGTGTGGGAGAGCGTTCGGGCGTAGAGGTCCGCGATGTTAAATACCGCGGCAAGTCAGTGATGAAGCGAGGGCACGTGCCCATCCTGAATGTCAAATACATTAACAACGCTTGCGGGCCTTTCCGCGACTGGCAATATTCCGAAGGGCCGTTCATGGCACCTGCAGAAGGGGCGACGAACCCCGCAGCCGGGATTCGCATTTTGGCCGAGGGCCAGATAGCGACGACATCCGTCGAAACCCGCAACGATTTCGGCAATTTTCAGGGCGTGGCCGTCTATCAGCAGGATGTCGGTAACGGCCCCGAGGTCGTAATGGTCTCCGAATTGAACGCAGGCTGGTATCGGTACATCATGGAGTGGCGCTTTGGTTACGACGGCACTATTCGCCCGCGCTTCGGCTTTGCGTCGATCACAAGCAGCTGCGTATGCGCACCCCGCAACCACCATGTTTACTGGCGGTTTGATATGGATGTCGTGCAGCCGCAGAATAAAGCTTTTCGCATGGAGCGCGGCCGCAAGTTTTTGACGCCACTCAATACTGAGACGTCGTTCTTGCGTTCGTACGGATTGAATCGCGCAGTTCTCGTGCAAAACGGTGCGGGCGATGAGGCTTATCAGATCGTTCCAGGGCTAAACGACAGCGAAGCGTTTTTCTCTTATCCCGGCGGCCCTCCGGACCCATACGGTCACGGCGATTTCTGGATCTTGCGTTTTCAGGGCACTGCATCGGACCCCGGTGAGCTTGACGATCCGAACGGTAGTAGTTCGGCCGCAAACATCGCACCTTGGGTGAACGGCGAATCGATCAACGATCAGGACGTCGTCATCTGGTATGCGGCGCATCAGTATCGCGTAGATGACGCGAGCTTTGCTGAGCGGCACAAGCAGGAAGTCATTACCGGGCGCCATGTGGTCGGCCCCGAGCTTCGGCCCGTTCGCTGGTAAACGGCTGGCAGGTTTCGTGGTAATCTAAAGCGGTCGGGCCGAAATGCCCCGGCCGCTTTTTCATACTAAAACTTGTACATGTCTCCCGGTCCTCCATATCGATATGAATGCACTTAGATACCGCTTTCTTACGCTGGCACTCACGTGTCTGATGCTCCCCGCAGCCGGCTTGGCCCAAACTCCTGCCCCCACGCCGCTGCCTCAAACGGGACCGCCGGCAGCGGTGTCGGTTGACGAACTCACCGCCCGCATCCGTGCGGCTATCGCACGGCCGCAGTATCGCCGCGGCCAGATCGGGTTAAAGATCGTCTCGCTCAACACAGGTAAGGTGCTGCTCGAAGAGAACGCCGACAAATACTTCATGCCGGCTTCGAACTTGAAGAACTTCACCGTTGCGGCGGGGCTCGAAACGCTTTCGCCGGACTATCGATTCGTGACGAGCGTTTATGCCGCGGCACCTGCCGACAGTAGCGGAACCGTCCGCGGGCCGCTTCGCATTTACGGCCGCGGCGACGTGTCCATCTCGTACACGTTCAATAGCAACGACTACTTCCGCGGCATCGACCTCCTCGCCGATGCGATCACAGCCGCCGGCATTAAGCGTATCGAAGGCGATCTCATCGCGGACGAGACCTACTTCCGCGGCAGCCCGATCCCGACCGGTTGGGAGTGGGAC
>JACDAK010000248.1 GCA_013695495.1 Blastocatellia bacterium
GAATGTTTCTTTTTGCCTGCGTTCTCGAACGCTTTATGGGGCTTTATGCCTCCGTTAACTCCTTCAATCAGCTCACCATCGCAAGCGAACAACGCGAGGAACCGCTCAAAACGTTTCCCCCACGCGCCGGCGAGCAGGTTTTACTTTGATCGAGCCGGAAGGCCTCGGCTCTCCGGACTCAACATAGTTAGTTATGATTTTAATGCAAGGCTCACGCGGCGACGGTGTTCGCTCGTTACAAAATAATCTTAATGTTAACCTCACGACCGAGAGGCCGCCTCTTAACCCTGACGGCGTTTTCGGAATGAAGACAAAAGACCGGGTCGTCAAGTTCCAGCGTCTCAACGGCCTGGTTGCCGATGGCATCGCCGGCCCAAAAACGATTACCAAGCTCCAGTCCAAGCTAGGCCCCGGAACTCCCGGAACTCCGGGCGTCATCACGCCGCCGCCGCACCCTCAACCGCCTTCTGTCGGCGGTGCCAAGTTCAGATCCGAGATGCACGAGGTCTTCATCAAGGAAAAGGCCGAAAGCGAATGGCCTGCCTATCTCGCGGCATTCGAGCAAGGCTCCATCCCGGCCATGAAGCAGTTCCTTACTCTCATCGGCCGAGCCGAAGACGCACGCGCCGTCGCGACATTCTTCATCAACCTTCGCCGCTGGGGCCTAACCGCTCAAGAGATCGGCCTCATCTTCGATAAGATAAAAACTTTCAACACTGCTCAGGCTGTCAAGTTCTTTGACGCCACCACCGCGCCCACCAGCAAATTCGGCTCCGCCCTCGGCGCAGTCAGCACAGGGGCGGCCCGTGTCGGCCTTGTCCTCACTGCGATTGAGTGCGCGATCCACGCCTCGCGGGGCGATTATTCGGTCATCCCCGCCGAGATCTATAAATACGCGATGGGTAAAGGCGTCCCATGGGCTGCGGTTATCGACGGCATCGGCTCGCTGCTCGATGGCTTTGTCCCCGAAAACACGCGTAATAACAGCACCATGTTCAGGATCCTGCGAAGCCTCGACCCGATCGGCCTCGGCGCCGTCGCCGTCGACTCCGTCGCATCTATCGTCTTGACCTGCTACGACATGGCTGTCGCCGGCAAGGTAAACGTCGACGTCGTCCTCCCGCGGCTTTCGCGGCTTGTCGACCGCATGAAGAGCAGCCCCGCAGCCATCTTCGTAAAAATCGGCGAAGATTGCGGCGACGCCCTTTACGAGCTGTCAGTTATGGGTGAAATCGATTTCCGCGCGATGTACAACTATACATGGATGGAGGTCAAAGAATTCTTCGGCATTAAATAATGGAGAAAAAATCGCTCAAAGAAAAACTGCACGAAGAACCGTTCTCATTCGAGTTCTTCCAGGCAGTGCGCCTTCTCGAGCGAATGTTCCCCGAACGCAAGGCCGTCGGTGGGGCCTCTCTGCCCCACGAAGAGGTCGCGCGCTTCCGCTCGCGCGTAACGCTCGATTTCCCCTCAAGCGAGATTCACGAGCTTCGCGAAGCCATCTCTTCACGAGGCGATGACACCTATCTCGAAGTTATTGTCAATTTCATGGGTCTCGTCGGCCCCAGCGGCGTCCTCCCCGCACCTTACACAGAACTTACGCTCGACCGCATTCGTCATCGCGACAACGCTCTTTGGGAATTTCTTGACATCTTCAACCATCGCGCGGTCTCGCTTTTCTTCAGGGCGTGGGCGAAATACCGATTCCCGGTCGCTTACGAAAGGGGTAATGACGTCTTCACCTCCTATCTTTTCGACATCAGCGGCCTCGGCACCGACAAGATCCGCGGCCGCCTTGGCATCGATGACGAAAGCCTGTTGCCGTACTCGGGCCTCATCTCCCAAAAACCGCATTCCTCGAACGCGGTCGAAAACGTCGTCGGCGATTATTTCGGCGTGGACGCAAAGGTTAACCAGTTCTTCGGCCAGTGGCTCGACCTCGGGCCCGGCGACGTCACACGCCTTGGCAAACGCAACAGCCATCTCGGCCGCAGCGCTCTCGTCGGCAGCCGCGTTTGGGATCAGCAATCGAAAATGCGGATCAGGCTCGAGGGGCTGACATTCAACCAGTTTCAAGGCTTTCTGCCGACCGGCTCGGCACATCAGCCGCTCAAGTCGATCATTAAATTCATGGCTGGCGTCGAATTCGATTACGATGTACAGCTGCAGCTCAAGGCCAAACAGGTACCCGGCCTTGTGCTGACCACCCGAGCCATCCGCAAACCGATGCTTGGGTGGACGTCGTGGCTCAAAACAACACCGTTCCGAAAAGATGATGAACAGGTTATACTGTCGCAAAACTTAAATTAAATGAGCGCTAGGCTACCGCGGTGTGAGGCAAAGTCCCACTAATCCCAGACCCGTGTTTCCGGCTCGCACTAAAGGGAGAAACACTATGAATGTAAATTTAAAATCACTCGTTGGCAGGCTAAATGACGTAACCCGGAACGCACTCGAGGGTGCCGCCGGCCTCTGCCTTTCGCGGACCAACTACGACGTCGAGGTCGAGCACGTCCTCGCAAAGCTGCTCGAAGACAACGACACCGACCTGCAAAAGATCTGCTCGCATTTCGAGGTAAACGTCGACCGGCTCTCAAAAGATGTAAGCACTGCGCTCGAGCGTCTAAAATCCGGAAACTCGCGCACCCCCGGCCTCAGCGACCGCATCCCCCAATGGTTCCAAGATGCTTGGCTCGTCGCATCCGTCGAATACGGAGCCGCTCGCGTACGCTCGGGTCACTTGATCCTGGCTCTCCTTGCGACTGACAGCCTCGCACGCATTGCCCGCGACATCTCCAAAGAGTTTGACCATGTCTCGGTCGAAACCCTTCGCTCTGACCTCGAGTCCATCACCGGAGATTCCGGCGAAGCTCGCGACGCCGTCGCACTCGGCGAAGCCCCTGGCGTATCCGGTGGCGATTCAGTCGCATCCGGCGTCCCCGGAAAAACAAAAGCGCTCGACCAATACACCGAAGACCTCACCGCAAAAGCACGCGCCGGCAAGATAGACCCCGTCCTCGGACGCGATTTCGAGATCCGCCAGATCGTCGACATCCTGACCCGCCGCCGTCAGAATAATCCGATCCTCACCGGTGAAGCAGGTGTCGGAAAGACCGCCGTCGTCGAAGGCTTCGCCCTTCGCATCGCCGAAGGCGACGTCCCCGACCCGCTTAAAAACGTTTCCGTCCGCTCACTCGACATGGGCCTTCTCCAAGCAGGCGCCGGCATAAAAGGCGAATTCGAAAACCGCCTCAAATCCGTCATCGACGAAGTTAAAGCATCGCCGCAACCCATCATCATGTTCATCGACGAGGCCCACACCATGATCGGTGCCGGCGGTACGGCCGGACAGAATGACGCGGCCAACCTGCTCAAACCCGCCCTTGCACGCGGAGAACTTCGCACAATGGCTGCCACCACCTGGGCCGAATACAAAAAATACTTCGAGAAAGACGCAGCTCTCGCCCGACGCTTCCAGGTAGTCAAGGTCGAAGAGCCAGATGAAGAAAAGGCCATCGCCATGATGCGTGGCATCGCCGACAAAATGGAAGGCCATCACAACGTCCGCATCCTGGACGAAGCAGTAGTCGACTGCGTCAAGCTTTCGCATCGCTACATAACCGGCCGCCAGCTTCCCGACAAATCCGTTTCGGTTCTCGACACGGCCTGCGCAAAGGTCGCGATTGGCCAGGGCTCAA